>JBJTFZ010000211.1:0-2481 GCA_046093685.1 bacterium | reverse complement strand
TATCTGTAGAGTACATTGACATGATCAATCAAAGAAATGAACATAATATCTTAGGGAAGCATAGAGTGATGTAGGGGTGAAACAACATCCGGGGGCTATGCGCTTACACTGGGTATCTTCAGGAAGGATGAGGGGACATCCATGGGGAACTTGATAGATACCTTCACAATTGTGTCGGCGAAGAGACGGGGGTACGGTAGGGGCATGTATCGGGGGTATATGTGATGATGACAGGGTGTTGGAGTCATTGCATATATGGTACGGTTTCGCCGTATCCTGTGCCGAAAAAAACTGTAGATTTACAATCAGGGCTGATGATAGGGAGTACTTGAGATTCACATTCATGGAAAGGAACGATAGATGAGAGCGCATGTAAACACCATCTTGATTGCGATTGCAATCATTGTGTCAACATCAACATTGTCGGATGCCATCATCAAGAGGTATACGATTGATCATGGCATATCAGTAACGGGATTGGGAAGTAGAGATTTTACTTCTGATTTGATCATCTGGCAATCTTCGGTATCTGCTCGTGCAGCGAATTTGAAGGAAACATATACATTGATTGAAGGAAGAAGGCAAAAAGTAAAGGAATATCTCGAAAAGAAAGGTATAAAGAATGAAGAGTTGAACATATCATCGATTGACATCGAGAAAGAATTTCAAACGATGTATGATCCAAATGGTACTTCATATTCACAATTTGTTGGATATAAACTGATTCAAAGAATCACGGTGGAGTCCAAAAAAGTAGACCTCGTGGAGAAAGTTTCAAGAGAGGTGAGTGAATTGATTGATCAAGGCATAGAAATCATCACGGAAAATCCGATGTATTACTATACCAAGTTGTCGGAATTGAAATTGGAGATGATTGCTCAGGCAACCGAAGATGCAAAGAATAGGGCGGAGAACATTGCAGACAAATCCGATGCATCCTTGGGTAAGCTTAAAAGAGCATCAATGGGTGTATTTCAAATCGTTGGTCAGAACACCGATGAAGATTTCGAATCAGGCGGATCATTCAATACATCTTCAAAGAACAAAACTGCGACCATTACGGTAAGATTGGAATATGAAGCAGAATAAAATGTACAAAGAACAAAGGCATGATTTTCAAATCATGCCTTTTTGTTTACATCTTCAAACCGATTTCTCTTAGCCTTTCATCAAGATATTCTCCGGCGGTCATATTAGAATATTGCTTTGGATTTTCTTCGCTAATGCATGATTCCAAGCATGTCAAATCCATATTGGATTTGGGATGAAGAAAAAATGGTACCGAATACCGAGAAGTTCCCAATAATTCTCTTGGGGGATTGACCACTCGATGCGTCGTGGATTTAAGGACATTATTGGTCAATCGCTGAAGCATGTCTCCAACATTCACCACGATATCTTCACCTTGCGCCTTCACGGGAAACCATGAGCCATCGCGCGTGAGTACTTCCAATCCATCTGCACTGGCACCTATGAGCAATGTGATCAAATTGATGTCTTCATGTTCAGCGGAACGAACGGCATCAGGTGGAAGGGAGTCAGGATTTTGAATTGGGAAATAATGCAGTGCGCGTAGGATGGAGTTCCCATTATGCACATGTCCATCGAAATATGTCTCAGGTAAATTCAAATATCGAGCGATTGCTCTGAGCAAATGCATGCCTGTCTGTTCTAATTGTGCATATACATCACGAAGAATCACATTGAAGTGTTCCAATTCCGAGACCATGATATTTTCCGGGTAATCATGTCTCACAGGGTCATCGTCTAGTACGGTTTGACCACACTGCCAGAATTCCTTCAAATCCGGCGTATTGGCATCCTTTGCCCTTTCCTTCCCTTTGCCGGTATATCCTCTTTGACCAAAAAGTCCGGGTATTTCATATCTGCGTTTTGTTTCTTCGGGCAGAGCGAAAAATGACTGTATTTCATCATAAAGACTTCTGATTTTCTCGACATGCAAACCATGATTGGAAATCATCACGAAACCGGTATCATTGAATGCTTTGCCGATTTCTTGCGAAAAAGCATGTTGCTTGGCGATATCATCACCAATAAAATCATGAAGATCCAAACGGGGAATATTCACAGCGGGCATATGTACTCCTGAAGAATGACTTGCGAAAATACGCATATAGGTGAGAAATTTAAGCAAGGTTTGATTTGAGGTGACCAATCACCGACTTGTGCGTAATTTGCATGTGCAACATGAATTCCTTTCTGAAATATTCGGGCATATATGAACACAATGCCAGCATTTCTTTCACCACCGGAATTGCATCACTCGCCAATGTTCTTCGAATGTATGAGAATGCCAGTATATGCAAAGCTTCGTATAATTCCAGAGGATCGCTTGTCCCTGACTTTAGTTCGGCTACATATGACATTGCATAAGTTCTGGCATCTTCAAAACGACCGGTGTCCAATAGCATATTGCCATGTTCTATGCGAGAATTCAAATGGGTGTTCATATATGCCCGA
>JBJTFZ010000210.1:0-6790 GCA_046093685.1 bacterium | reverse complement strand
AATAAACAATTGAGACGATGGCTGTTGATTCTGGGCCCGCTTGTTGCGGCCGCAGTCATTTTATGGCCAACCGTTGATGCGTATTTATTGGAGCAGGAAGAAGCGCAAGCCCTGCATCAAGCCATGCATGGCAAAGACAGTACTTCATTGAAAGCATTTGAAAATGCAAAAGGCGAACGATATCGCACCGCGAAAATGAATCGTGTGAAATTGGGACTTGACCTTCGTGGCGGAATGTATGTCATGATGGAAGTCGCTGTTGATACATTGCTCCGCGAAACTGCGGCTCGTGAAACACTCGATGAAACATTTGATGCGGTCATCAAGGCAACTCATGCCCAGGCAGAAGCTTCAGGCGAAGATTATCTTGATGTCTTCTATGCAAATTTCGATCGCATTGCCCGCCCAAAAGGAAAATCACTTATTTCCTATTTTGATGTTCCGGGCGTGCAAGATGTTACAGATGAAAAAGTGAAAGAGCGTTTGCGCGAGGATGTCAATGGCGCAATTGATCAAGCTCTTGAAGTCATTCGTCAGCGTATTGACAAATTCGGCGTGAGCGAACCCAATATCACAAAGCAAGGCTCTCGCAGAATCGTGCTCGAACTTCCGGGCGGGAACAATGAAAAAGAAATGCGTCAATTGCTTTCCACAACCGCTCGTTTGGAGTTCAAACTCGTTCGCAATAATGCAGACATCGTGAAAGCATTGTATCGCATCGATGCATATTTGGCGAAAAGCAATGGTGGTTCAAGCAAAGCAGACACCGCGATTGCATCTGCAGATAGCACAGCAAAAGACAGTGTGAAAAAAGACACAACAGCTGTTGCCTCCAAGTCTGACAAAAAGAAGAAAGATACAACAGCAGTTGCTTCAGACACTTCCAAAAAAGATTCTTCAAAAACCGCTTCAGCCGATTCTGCCGATCCATACAAAGGTTTGAAGGATGAAGAAAAAGGGAAGCGTTATCAAAAAGATCATCAACTCACCACACTTCTACAGATTTTCCCGCTTGACCAAGAAGGCCGTTTCATCAGCAAAGATGGAAATCCCTCCTATTTCTATAATGAAAGTCAAGTACCGGAACTTGAATATGTGATGTATGTACCTTCGAAGATCTATCCCAAATTGATGTCAATTCTTGATAGACCCGATGTGAAAAAACTCATCCCTGCCGATTTGCAACTTCTTCGTTCCGCGAAACCGGAATTTGTTTCCAAAGATTTGAAGGACACCACCTATGCTGTGTGGTGTGTGCTACGCAATGCAGAGTTGACAGGCGAATATGTGACCGATGCTCGTGCTTCATCCGATCCAATGACTAATCTTCCTGTCGTGATGATGGAAATGGATCAAGAAGGTGCGGAAAAATGGGCAGATGTCACGGGTAAAAACATCAAGAAAAAAGTTGCAATTGTTCTCGATGATCAAGTCTATTCAGCACCCGTCGTGCAAAACAAAATTGCAGGCGGAAGTTCACAGATCACCGGAATGGACAGCCCCGAAGAAGCTCGCCTTTTGGAAATCGTACTCAAAGCCGGTGCATTGAAAGCTCCCGTGAAAATCGTGGAAGAACGCGTTGTTGGGCCTTCGCTCGGTGAAGACTCCATTCGCAGAGGTCTCATGGCCAGCGGAATCGCATTCTTGCTCGTTGTATTGTTCATGGGTCTTTATTATGCAACGGCGGGCATGGTGGCAAATATAGCTGTGATTCTGAATGTGTTGCTCATTCTTGCAATCATGACACCGCTTGTGATTTCAGGTGGAGGAACATTGACATTGCCCGGTATTGCAGGTATCATCTTGACGATTGGTATGGCAGTGGATGCGAATATTCTTGTATTCGAGCGTATTCGCGAGGAGATGTCCAAAGGTCGCCCATTCAGAAGTGCGGTTGAAGAAGGATTCAGATTGGCATTGTCTGCCATCATCGACTCCAATGTGACAACTTTCCTCACGGGATTGATTTTGTTCCTTCTCGGAACCGGACCCGTTCAAGGATTTGCGCTTACTTTGATGATTGGTATCATGACAACTCTCTTTACTGCAATCATCGTGTCCAGAGCCATGATTGAACTCATGATGGCAAATGGCAAGACTGTCAATTTTGGTCAACCTTCCACCACGGCTTAAGGATTCGGAGAACACAATGCAATTATTTTCAAAAACGAATATTGATTTTTTGAGCAAGCGTGGCACCTTGGTGTGGGTTTCGCTCGTATTGAATATCATCGGAATTGTTGCTCCATTCGCGCTTGGTTTGCGATTTGGAATTGACTTTGCCGGTGGAACAGAAATAGCCGTGCAATTGAATGCCGAAAACAAAGTGGCTGAGATTCGCGAAGCGGTTGACAAAGCAAAATTGGTTGGCGCCGAAATCAAATCATATGGTGCGTCGAATCAATACCTAATCCGAATTCCTGCAACTTCATATTCACAAGATCCCACCAATGCCGTTGTTTCTGCAATTAAAGAAGCAATTCCCGGTGAGACAGTGAATTTGCTCAAGAAAGATTCGATTGGTCCGAAAGTAGGAGAAGAATTGCGCAGCAAAGCTTTGCTCGCAGTCGTTCTCGCGGTTTTTGCCATCGGAATCTATATTGCCTTTCGATTTGAGTTTCTTTATGGTGTCGGTGCGGCCATCGCGCTCCTGCATGATGTGCTCGTCACACTTGCAATGGTCACTGTGTTCAGCTCTCTCGGCATCATCAATCTTGAAATCAATCAAGCGATGATTGCGGCATTCTTGACGGTGGTTGGTTTCTCGGTGAATGACACCGTGATCATCTTTGACCGTATCAGAGAAAATCGTGAACATCATAAAGGCATGAATATCATCAAACTGATGAATATGAGCATCAATGAAACATTGTCAAGAACTGTGAACACGGTCATGACAGTTGTGCTCGTATTGTTCACGCTCGTAATGCTCGGTGGCGAAGTTCTTCAAGGCTTCGCATTTACAATGCTTGTTGGTATCATCACCGGTGCATACTCATCGATTTATATCGCAAGTTCATTCGTTGTATGGTTCATGGAAAAAATTCAGCATAAAGAAATTCAAGCTGAATTTGACAAACAAAAAGCCGCTGCAAAAGCATAAGTGATTCTGCCATGCATGAGAAAGCAAAAATCATAGCTCCTGAATCCATGCTTGGCGGACCGGACGCTCTCGCTTTCAATGATGAAGTGCGCACATTGTCACAAACATGCAATCATTTGATTATTGATTGCTCAAATGTGGCAATCATGAATAGTTCAGGACTTGGCATGCTCATCAGTGCGCATACAACGATGAAACAAAAAGGAGGACGCTGTTCTCTTGAGAATGTTCCTGAACAAGTGATCAACTTATTGAACATGACGCGATTGAATACATTATTCGAAGCATCATGAATCACTGAGTCATCCCGACTCTTAAACATATCACCCAAGTCCCCACGGCTATGCTGATGGGGGCTTTCTTTTGTCATTACTAAACAGAGCACACCCATCATGAGTGTACAAATTGTTGTTGGTGCCCAATGGGGCGATGAAGGAAAAGGAAAAATTGTGGATTTGCTTAGCGATTCCGTGGACATCGTTGCACGGTATCAAGGTGGAGCGAATGCAGGTCATACGATTGTGATTGAAGGCAAAAAATTCGTCCTGCATCTTATCCCCAGCGGAATTCTTCAGGATGATGTACAATGCGTGATTGGCAATGGAGTGGTGATTGATCCAGTTGCATTGATGGAAGAAATTGCGATGCTTGAGAAATTCGGTATTTCAATGAAGGACAGACTATTCATCAGTCATAAAGCGCATCTCATCATGCCATATCATAAGATGCTCGATAAGGCGCGTGAATCTCAGTCTAGCGCAGCGATTGGAACAACCGGTCGAGGAATTGGTCCGGCATATATCGACAAATTTTCTCGTTCCGGAATTCGCATAGTCGATCTCCTCGATCGCAAGGTGTTTGAAGAAAAACTGCGAGCCAACATCGATGAGAAAAACATCGTACTCAAGAAAATTTATGATCATGAAGAATTGGACATAGAATCCATCATAGGAGAATATCTTGATTTCGATGTGAAAATCGATCCCTATATCAAGGATACCACATTGCTTTTGAATCAGGCAATCGCCGATGGGAAATCAATTCTCATGGAAGGCGCTCAGGGAGCATTGCTCGATGTGGATCATGGCACCTATCCATTCGTGACCAGTTCCAATCCAACAAGTGGCGGAGCATGTACCGGTCTTGGTGTGCCACCCACTGCGATTGATTCAGTGATCGGAGTGGTGAAGGCATATACCACTCGTGTGGGGAATGGTCCTTTCCCAACAGAATTGCATGATGACATGGGAGAAGAGCTGAGAAGAATCGGAGCGGAATTCGGTGCAACCACTGGTAGACCTCGTCGTTGCGGATGGCTCGATGGCATGGCGCTTCGGTATTCCGTGATGATCAATGGCATTGACACAATAGCGCTTACCAAACTTGATGTGCTGGACAATGTAAAGTCGATCGGAGTCTGCACAGGATATGAAGTGAATGGCAAAATGCTTCGTTCATTCCCGGCAAATGTGGAAGACTTGGCAAAAGTGAAACCGCAGTATGAATTTCATGAAGGGTGGAACTGCTCTCTGGCAGGCATCAAAAAATATGATGATCTTCCCGCTGAGGCCAAAAACTATATTTCCGCGATTGAGACCATCGCCGGTGCTAAAGTGGGCATCATATCTCTCAGTCCGGATAGAGCAGACACCATCATTCGTTGAATGAATGTGAACGATAGCTGCGGACCGCTTCATATATCATGATGCCGGATGCCACCGCAACATTCAAACTATGCTTCACTCCGTACATCGGAATTTCAATGGCTCCGTCGCAGAGCTTAAGCACATCATCATCGATTCCGGAAATCTCATTGCCGAGAACCAAAGCCAATGGAAAATGTTCTGCTTTGAGAGCATCATATTGGATTCCCTGATTGGTCAATTCCACGGCGAGAACAGTATATCCCATTTCTTTGCATCTCCTGACTGCATCGGTGTTTTCCCTTACATATTCCCATGAAACCGTTTGATCGGCACCCAATGCGGTTTTTGTGATATCCTCTCTGGGTGGTTTCGGACAATATCCACAGAGTATGATCTTCTCTATCCCCGCCGAATCCGCACTTCTGAAGATGGATCCGATATTGTACACACTTCGAATACTATCAAGAATAAGTATGACGGGGTGTTTTTTTGCAGAATTCGCCATCTCTACTGATAAACGTTTTTCTAAGAGTTCAGAATGCAGTAATTTGCGTAGTGAGTTTTCCACAGGTTTATCCACAAGAAAGAAATACACACGGTATTCATGAGAAGAAGGACATTCATAGCAACACTCATCGGAATCCTGCCATTCGGCAAGTGGATTGCATCCATTATTGCCTCTGAAGTGAAGAATGCTCCACTTGAGAAACCCCAAATTACGAAATTCATTCCCCAAGGAGAGGAAACTCCGCTCAGATTCATAGCCCTTGGAGATTGGGGAGCAGGCACCGCTTTGCAAAAAGATGTGGCCAATGCAATGAACATGTATGCCGGAGATCAACCCATAGATTTCATCATTTCCACCGGAGACAATATCTATGGGAAGGGTGTGAAAAGTGTGGATGACCCTCAATGGAAGACCAAATTCGAGGATGTGTACACAGGGGAGCATATTCAAAAGCCATGGTATGCCATCTTTGGCAATCATGATTATCTTGGAGATGTCGGTGCACAATTGAAATATGCAAAAGTCAATCCGCTTTGGAATTTTCCGGACCTCTTTTACTCATTTGAGCAAAAGGCAGGGAATTCAACCGTTGAATTTTTCATGCTGGACACCAATATGTGTGTGAAAGGCAATGATGAAAGTCTCCTTGAATGGCTGGATACATCCTTGGAAGCTTCAAAGGCAGATTGGAAAATCGTCGTTGGGCATCACATGATTCGTTCTTACGGTGTGTATGGGGATCAACGATTCATGATCAATAAAGTCAAACCCTATTTGGACAAACATAAAGCTGATCTCTATCTTTCGGGTCATGATCATGATTTGCAATTGATCAAGCATCCCGATGACCATTTTCATCAGGCAATTTCCGGGGCAGGTGGGGGAAGTAGAGATACATCATGGGGAGAATTCAGTAAATTCGCCGAAACTAATGGCGGCTTTCTGGTATTCACAATCAATTCCGAAGTTCTTCATTTGGAATATGTGAATAGATATGGTGAATTATTGGGGAATCACATCATTCAAAAAACATAATAACAAGCTACATTACTGCCTCAATATTTCGTGAAAAAAAACAAGTAATACCTTTTTTTCAACTTTTTCAGTAATTTTACTGGTTATTGTCCATATTTCTATCGTTTCGATGGATATGGAATGCCGATTTTTATTGGCAATTACTCATTAGCCTTTTAGTAGAACAACTTTTAACATTTTCAGGAGAACAGTATGACCTTGCTGATACGCGTCATGTTGTTGTTGGTGTTATCAACATCAGTTATGAATCTCGCGAATGCCCAGACCGGCATTCCTCGCACCTTGAGCATTCAGGGTGTGCTCACATCCTCCTTTGGCGCCAAGCCGATGGCAGGTAAGCAAGTATTTCGAGTAGGTATTTATGAATCACCACTCGGTGGTTTGCCATTGCATGAGCAAATCGACACCGTGCTTGTTGGTGAATCGGGATTATATCAATTCTCCTTGGGCGGAATGAAGGGTCTTCCCCGTTCTGTAAAATTCGACAAACCTTATTTC
>JBJTFZ010000209.1:0-3119 GCA_046093685.1 bacterium | reverse complement strand
GGGGCACATTGATCAGCTTTCCTATCTAGCAGAGTATCCAATCAATTTTCAACCGGCCGGTGCGGCAAACAATATCAAATTGTTTCGCACAAATGCGCAATCATCGCGTTTGCATGCATTTGTACGAGCTTCTCATAAATTGGACAATCAATGGAAAAGCACCTTTTGGTCAACATACTCCAAAAGTGACCGAGGAGTGCCGGGTGCAGTTCTCATAGGAAAAGTCGAGGATGCATCGGCGGAATTGCAAGAGGAAGGTGTCATGGTGTCGGGTTCAATTGAGAACACTATCACTGAACATTTAACAGTAAAAGGCCGTGGTTCTTTTAGAGCTGGTTCCATTGGCTTTCGTGATCCATATGCTCGTTATGCAGGAATCAATGGCGCTACATATGATTTCTTCTCAAGTGAAATGTATGCTGCATCTGAAATAATGTTTAGGCCAAGCGATGCATTCTCCACCCAAACAACAATGACTGTTACTCATACAGGTTTGAAAGGTGAAATGTTACAGCCTTTTGCCGGCAATAATCCTCAAAGAACTTCTGTGGCATTATCATCACGATTTATTTTGTCCACTTTAACATCTGACTTTGATATAGGTGTTAGAGTAGATGCTTTTAGTGATCTTCAGGGTCCTGCCTTTTCCATACACCTCGCATCCGTGCATGAAATGAGCCAAGATCTTTCAATTTCAGCAAAGCTCTCAAGAGATTTCAGAGTACCTTCTTTCAATGAGTTGTACTATTTGAATTATGGAACACAGGGTTTATTGCCGGAAACATCTTTTGGAGCGGAAGCGGGTTGTACTTATTCGATTCATGACTTTGTATTTGGTATGTCTTTATATCACACTCGCATTAGCAATCAGATCCTTGCCGTGCCCATTTCACCGGTTCAATGGAGTGCCAGAAATATAGGCATGGTTTGGTCTTCGGGGTTTGAAGCATCTTGTGGTTGGACATTGACAGAATTGAATTTGGGTGTGTTTTTGGGCTATGCCCAGAAATATGTGATTGACAAAACAGTTGGATCTCCCACAGATGAAACTCTGTTGCCATATGTGCCTCAGCATACCATTTCTTGTTCTATCGTATCTGAACATCAATCATATTCATTAGGCTTATTGATTTCCTCAATGGGTGAACGATTCGGTATGCAAGGAGAAATCAGGGAATCATTGTTGCCACATGTCATACTGGTCAATCCTCATGTGGAATATAGATTCCGTTTTTATTCCTCAAACATGAGATTGCGAGCTGAGGTGCGGAATGCATTGGACTCCGAATATTCAATGATTTTGAATTTCCCATTGCCCGGAAGAGCATATGTATTTCTCTGTGGTGTTACCTTCTAACTAGCTGAACGATTGCCCGAAAATTGCATTGAAAACAGGAAGTGAAGCAGTATATTTGTCATTGAATATTCGGGAAATCCCCGTTTCTATTATACAAAGATCATCGGAGCAACAATGATCATCGTCATGTTTGGTGCCCCCGGAGTGGGGAAAGGAACTCAGGCTGCATTATTGGCGGAGCGAAAAGGCATCCACCATTTATCAACTGGCGAGGCATTTCGTTCAGCTATCTCTGCCGGTACTGAATTGGGCAAAACTGCCCAATCATATGTGCAGTCAGGTGGCCTGGTACCCGATGAAATCGTTACGGGCATCGTAGAGGAGGCAATGTCTCAACCTGAGTTCTCATCAGGTGCCATTCTTGACGGTTTTCCGCGTACTCTGGGTCAAGCCCAGGCATTGGATCAGTTGTTGAATGCTGAAGGAAAAGCAATTGCCCACATCATCAACATCACTGTTGACAATGAAGAAATTGTGAAGCGAATGTTGCT
This sequence comes from bacterium, assembly GCA_046093685.1. Classification (GTDB taxonomy): domain Bacteria; phylum Bacteroidota; class Ignavibacteria; order Kapaibacteriales; family UBA961; genus UBA961. The sequence goes on along the minus strand of JBJTFZ010000209.1, from coordinate 1,271 downwards.
CAGAGGAAGACAGGATGACAATGAAGATGTCATAAGACACAGACTCACAGTATACAATGAGCAAACAGCTCCGCTTCTTGAATATTATGCCGGTTCAGGTAAAATGATCAATGTTGATGGCGATGCTGATGTTGAAACTGTATATTCAAGAATAGATGCATTGCTGAGTTGAGTCAATCTCTTCGGAACAAATTATTTCTGAGGTATGTTAGCCACGACAATTACTATGGATTGTCATGCATACTTTTACCAGAAATGTCATTATACGCGCTTCAGTTGAAGAGGTTTTTCTTTTTCATACCGACGTCCAAAATCTCCTCCGAATCACTCCTTCATTCATTCATGTACAGATTCTCCATGCTGATCCTCCGGGGCCGGGGCAACATGTGCAATTGAATATTCGTCAGTTTGGAATCATTCCCATGAAGATGCACATGGAATTTTTCATGTACGAATTCCCGAATTGTCTCGCTGACAGACAATTGCAGGGTCCATTCTCGTCAATGGTTCAGTATAGATATTTTGAAGATGTTGGCGGAGGGTATACAAGAATGAAAGATGTATTTGAATATACATTACCTTTTGGCATTCTTGGAGTTTTGGCTCAAAAACTTTTTTTGGGAAAACTCATTGAGCGAATGTTTGTGCACAGGCAAAATTTGACTAAGAAAATTCTTGAATCTTGAATCATGCGAGCGAGGCAATGTTCAGAAAGGTGTCTGCATTCAATGATGCCCCACCAATCAATGCGCCGTCAATATTTGGCATCGCAAAAAACTGCTTGGCATTTTCAGGTTTCACACTTCCCCCATAAATGATATCAATCATTGATGATTGTTCCTTCAATCTCTCGTCCAAAATTGATCGAATAAGCATATGAATTTCCTCCGCTTGTTCGGGGCCGGCCGCCATTCCAGTGCCAATTGCCCAAACGGGCTCATAAGCAATAACAATTTCTCCATCTTGGATAAGATCTATTATTTCGGATCTATCAAGAATCGAGAGAAGTTGATGAGATATAATGTCATTAAAATTGCCGGCATTTCTCTCTTCCAATGTTTCACCAACGCATAGCACCGGCGTTAGACCGGCCTTCAAAGTGGACAGACATTTAAGTGCAATCAAATCATCTGTTTCATTAAAAAGAGTTCTTCGTTCGGAATGTCCTAGAATGACATACTCAACTCCCACTGAAGCTAGCATTTGAGCAGAGACTTCTCCCGTGAAAGCGCCGGACTCGGCAAAATGACAATTTTGTGCTCCCAAAGAAA
>JBJTFZ010000208.1:0-4798 GCA_046093685.1 bacterium | reverse complement strand
CTGTGTGTTCATTGCGCCGCGATAATCTACCTTGGTGAAAAATGCATCATCAATAGCAACAATTCCTGCTTTTGTGAAAGAGGCTCCTGTGAGCAGAGGAGAACCGGATTTCAATGCAGGATTGAAATTTGCATCTTCACTAAATGCGTTTTCAATCATAGCAGCATTAATATTGCCACGTTCTACTTGATTGCCATAAGCTGGTTTGCTAATCCAGTTTGCATCCATGCCGGCTGGTGCTGTACCACCAGCAAGGTTCATCCATGTTCCCTTCACACCATACCATGCAGTGTTACGAACATGAACCGAATCATTGTTTGCAGCATTCATTGTAGGTGTTTGTGCAATTTCGATACCACGTGGCCAACCCACAAAAACTGAATTGTAAATTGCTTGACGAGAGTTTCTCCTTATTTGAGCACCTGCTCCGAATCGTGAATTAGGAGTTATTGATGTGTCATTGACAGGTCCGATTGCCGTGATATTTGAGAAAATGGATGAAGACAAAGGAGCATTGAATGTTGCTGTAGCATCATTGTCTGCTTCAAATGCTTGCGATGTTGAAACATCTGCTCTTGCTTTGAAACGCTGAACAATTCCAAACTGAACACGACCGCTGAATCCATTGTCTGTATCAAAATCATCATCCAATGCAGCTGTAGAAATCAAATATTTTCCGTCAACATTTCCACCGAACCACTCGAATGCATCATCATTTGCATAACTCACTTGGATATTTTCAAATTTTGTTCCACGACCAACAGCACCTAGTGTAATGCCATTCAATTCTTGATTTGGTTGTAATGCGATTCCACCAAATTCCACGCGAACATATTGCAGAGAACCACTATTGTCGCTTTCATCAGTTCCACCATAATACCATTTGGATTTGTCATTCGGATCCGCAACACCACCTTCTTGCGCAGCTTCACCACCGGGATTGTTGATGCGAGCTTTACCATAGATAAGCAATCCACCCCAATCACCAGGACGTCGTTGACCCGGAGGAGCTGAAGAAGTAAATACGATTGGTAATTGCGGAGTACCGTTAGCAATGATTTTTGCACCACGATTGATGATCAATGCTGAATTTTTACCTACTGTGTCACCCACTACAATTGTGCCCGGCTGTACGGTAAGAACAGCAGGCTCAACAACATGAACAAATCCTCTTAATCCATAGATCTTTCTATTTGACAATGTCACATTTCCAGTGATTGTACCGGAAAGAACCGAGTCGACTTTTGTAGGCAAAGGTCTTTGGATAACGATAGGAAATGTAGTGATGCCGGACATATTTGTGTCTGCCAATTCAACCATTCTGATGTAGCCGGTTGAAGTTTCGATGCTTGGCGCACGGAATCCACCCACATATTGACCTCTTCTGAAAGTACTGCTTACATTGCTATCCTTTACGCTTGTTGCACCAGCCAAATCTGTCCAAGGACCTGTTTTTGATTGAGCAAATTGAAATTTATAGACTCCCCCAAGTTTAGTTGTAGTTGTATCCCACCTTATATCATATGAAGTACCTGCGCGATATACCTCACCCGCTGCTCCTCCTGGAGTTGTGATTTTTGGCTTTGGAGGTTCTTGTGCTTTGTATTCGGTATTGATTGGATTGTAATTTGCCCATGGGAGATCCCAGCGGCTTGTACCCATAGCTCCACGGAATTCAACTTTGTCAAAAAATGGATCATCAATTGCAATCACACCGTTTCTTGTAAAGTTCGCACCTGTCAATAATGGTGAACCGGGCATGAGCACAGGACTGAAATTCACATCTGAAAATGGGTTTTCCAATCGTGCTGCTGTCGTGCTTCCTCTTTCGAGAGCATTTGCATATGTACCTTTTGCAATCCAATTGGCATCCATGCCTGGCGGTGGCGTTCCACCTGCCAAATTGAGCCATGTTCCTTTGATGCCAAACCATGCACTGTATCTTATATGGACTGAGTCAGCATTTGCTGCATTCATTGTTGGCGTCTGTGCAATTTCAATTCCACGAGGCCAACCTATGAATGCTGAATTATAAATTGATTGACGCGTATTTCTACGAATCTGCGCAGCTGCACCGAAACGAGAATTAGGAGTGAACGATGTATCTGCCAAAGGACCGATTGCCGTGATATTTGAGAAGATGGATGAAGACAAAGGAGCATTAAATGTTGCAGTGGCATCATTGTCAGCTTCAAATGCTTGTGAAGTTGATTGATCAGCTCTAGTTGTATAGCGTTGAACAATTCCATATTGTACTCTACCACTGTAACCATTGTCAGTATCGAAATCATCGTCAAGAGCACCGGTTGAAATGAGATATTTTCCATCTACATTTCCACCAAACCACTCAAATGCATCATCATTGGCATAGCTCACTTGGATATAGCGCATTGTGGTTCCACGACCAACACCACCCATTGTGATACCATTCAATTCTTGATTTGGTTGAAGCGCAATTCCACCAAATTCAACACGCACATATTGCAGTGAACCACTATTGTCATTGTCATCTGTTCCACCATAATACCATTTGGTTTTATCATTAGGATCTGCAACGCCACCTTCTTGTGCGGCTTCACCACCAGGATTATTGATGCGTGCTCTTCCATAAATCAATAGTCCACCCCAGTCACCTGCTCTTCTTTCACCCGGAGGTGCTGATGATGTCATGACGATTGGCAATGTTGGAGTACCATTAGCTATTATGCGAGCACCCCGGTTGATGACCAATGCGGAGTTCACACCTACGGTGTCACCAACGATGATGGTGCCTGCCTGAATCGTCAGTACTGCTGGTGATACCACATGCACAAATCCTTTCAATCCGTATATTTTTTGATTCGATAAAAAGAGATTATTTGTGATTGTTCCTGTAATGGTTGAATCAATCCTTGTTGGATTAGGTCTCTCCACTACGATCGGATTTGCAGATACGCCAAATCTTGTTGTATCCGAAATAAGAACCATTCTGACATAACCTGTCAGTGTTTGCAATGATGGAGCTCTGAATCCACCATTGAATCTCCCTCTTCTGTTCGTTGAGTTTGCATTGCTATCCAACACATTTGTGGCACCTGCCAGATCCGTCCATGGACCGGATGGCGAAGTACCAAATTGAAATTTAAACCTTTGTCCAAGAGTAGTTGTGGTTGTATCCCAAACCAAGTCATATGAACTACCTGCACGATAGGATTCCAAAGCTGTTCCACCTGGACTTAAAATCTTAGGGTTCTGAGCCCAAAGTTGTGTAGACAATGCAATGATTGCCAAAAAGAGGGAAGCTATGTATTTCATGGCTCTCTGCGTGAATATGTGAATGATAAGAGTCATTATTGCCATTTGTAAGCAATGTTCAATGAGAATGTACTTCCAAATACATTGGATTGAACAATGCGATCGCCTTGTTTCCAATACAATGTCTGATTGAGAAGATCTCGAACAACAAATTTTACATCGAACATTGATGAGATGGTTTGTGAAATTGAAATGTCCACAAGATCTCTTGGTTCTTCATACCAATGGGGTGATTTGCCATCACCTTCCAAGCCGGGGAATCTGCCTAACTGAGCAACGGATACGATGCGTCTACCTGCCCTGTTATATGCAAGATTGACCGATGTACCGGTTTCGGGATTCATGTAATACAATGAAGCATTGACTGAATATGGGGATTGTCCCCACATTGGTCTTGTTTCTTGTGAATTACCCTGACTGATTGTTATCTCTGAATTGATGAGCGTGACATTTGTTCCGAACATGAAATTGCTGAACATGGAACCAAGGAAACCAAGTCCTTTTCTGAATTCGAATTCGACTCCATAATTATTGGCAAAACCATTCTTGATGATATTTCCAAGTGAGTCACGAACAGCCCCACCATTCTCCCATGTTCTATCGGGCTTTCCTCCTGTTTCACCGCTTAGGGTTTCTTCAATTGGATTTCTGAAATTCTTATAAAAACCACTCACGGAAAATACTTCGCCGGGGCCCATGAATGTTTCAAATCTCAGATCATAATTTTCCACCTGACTACGATTGAGTTTTGTATTTCCACGAACATTGATGAGATCATTGAAATTATAGAACTCAAAAGGAGCAAGCTCACGGAATGTTGGACGAGTGAGAGTTTGCGAAGCAGATGCTCTGATATTGGTTGTCTCATTCATTTTATAAATGAGATTCAATGCAGGAAGAAAATCGAATGTGTGATAATCAACATTTGCAACTTGTCCATTCGAGAAAAATCCATTGAGATTGATTGTATTGTCTTCTATACGCAAACCGGTGATCACACGGAATTGCTCGGAGCCAATTTCAAATGGAGAATCAATCATTGCATATCCGGCATATAGACTCTCTGTTCCTGAATATCCATCACTCGGCTTGGAATCTTCACGCATATACAAAGTATCACCACGCTTATCAAAATTCTCAGGCGAGAATAATTTATCAGGTGAAGTAGCAAAGAAATCTGTTCCCAAAAGTCCATTTGCATCATTGGATGCCAATGTGAATGAGCGTGCCGAGAATCCGCGATCACGAATTTCCATCAAGGCACCTGTTTTCACCTTCAATTCAGCGGTGATTGGTATAGTAAGATTGAATGAGCCACCATTGACTACATCTGTGAGATTGGAGAAAAATCGTCCCGCAAGCGTTCCATCACCAAGAGGCTGAATATCAGCAATGAAGGGAGCATCAGGAGAAGTTGATTGACGTGAATAACGAAGTCTTCTAAAATCTGGCTCATCTCTCTCTGATTGAGAATAACCATATCTCCAATCAAGCAGCATATTAT
>JBJTFZ010000207.1:0-3346 GCA_046093685.1 bacterium | reverse complement strand
GGATAAATGGGGAATTGGCTATGGTGGTGCGGCTTATACGATTGGCGTGAAAGAGATTCCTGTTGCGCTTGATGAAAAGAAACCTTTCTATTACCCGAATGAGGACAATATACTTTCAGGTAAATATCCTATCTCTAGGTTTTTGTTCTTCTATATCAAAGATAAGCCCCAAGGCCAGATGAAAGAGTTTTTGGATTGGGTGATAGGTACCGGAGGTCAGAAGGTAGTGACCGATGTCGGATATTTTCCATCCATGAAACACTGAATCATATCATGCCTGAATTTGTTCGAAAAACAAGACCCCGTAAACAAGCAATACTTGAATTCATTGCCGAATGGGGAATTCGTTTGATATCGAGTTTCTCGATTGTGGTGATTTTTTTGATTTTCATCTTTGTGTTCAGAGAGGCCGGCGGTCTCATATTTGGTACCGCTAAAGAATTAAAACCCAAAGTAGAAAAAAAGGTCAGTGAAGCAGACATTGTCAAACCGGAAATTTACAATCCGGAAACAGGTGAAATCGAAAAAATAAAAGAACCTGAATCAAAAAAGAAAAAGGAAACCAAGAAGAAATCAATTTGGGAAAATATAGCCGGCTCAGTATGGCAACCGGTTGGCAAAGAACCGAAATATGGAATAATTCCTTTATTGACAGGTACATTGAAAGTAACTTTGGTTGCATTATTGTTTGCTACCCCTCTTGCGATTTTCGCAGCCATATACACTGCTTTCTTTGCCTCCAGACGAGTAAAAGAATGGATAAAACCGATTGTTGAAATATTGGCTGGTTTTCCTTCCGTTGTCTTGGGGTTCTTTTGTCTGGTGACGATTGTACGCGGGGTTCATGCCATTACCACATTCATTCAACCTGGTTTGGACGCACTTGCTCATGGTCTTGGTAGCATCATGCCTTTTGCAAGTACATTTTTTCAAGAAGCATTAACCATCAGTGAATTTCATTATTCAGCAGTCGTTGGTGGTATCGGACTTGGTTTGGCGGTCATACCGATAATATTCACCATTACCGAAGATGCTTTATCTGCGGTACCTAAAACGTATAGAGAAGCATCTCTTGCACTTGGAGCCACAGAATGGGAAACAGCATTCAGAGTCATGCTACCTGCTGCTTTACCAGGTGTTGTTGCAGCAGTATTGCTTGGCATAGGCAGGGCATTAGGTGAAACAATGATAGCTCTTATGGCAACCGGCAATGCTGCATTGATATCATGGAATGTTTTTCATCCTGTCAGAACACTTGCTGCTACAATCGGATCTGAAACAGGCGAAGTTCAATGGGGATCACTTCATTACAACATATTATTCTTTCTTGGAATATTATTATTCATCGTGAGCTTCAGCATTAATGCAATAACGGAAATATTCGTGAAGAAATATCTCGCCAAAAAGTTTCAAGGTGCATGATGAATAAAGAGTTGATAGAACATACACCTTCAAAAAAACGGTATAAAGAGTTTTTTGCCCTTGGCATTCCTGCCTTTTCGGCTTATGCTCTAATGGCAATTATCATTCTTCTTCTTATCCATTTCATTTGGCATGGAATGCCGGGATTGTCTTGGGAATTTTTGACACAGGCACCAAGAAACAACAATACTGAAGGTGGAATCTTTCCCGCAATTTACGGAACAGTGATTCTCGTATTCATCATGTCATTGCTTGGTGTACCAATCGGTACTGCTACCGCGGTATATCTCAGTGAATATGCCAAACAATCATCCGTTTTTGCTCGTTCTGTTCGTTTTGGTGTAAATACACTCGCCGGAGTCCCATCAATTGTATTTGGACTGTTTGGTGTTGGATTCTTCATGCAATTCATTGGTAAAGGCATAGATACAGCAACAGGAAGTGAGATTTGGAGCAAACCATCATTGTTGTGGGCGGCGACAACACTTTCAGTTTTGACATTACCTGTTGTTATTGTTTCTGTCGAGGAAGCACTTAGAACTGTTCCACAAGAATTGCGTGCTGCTAGTCTGGCATTGGGTGCAACCAAATGGCAAACCATTTGGAAAGTTGTACTTCCAAATTCCCTTACCGGCATTTTGACCGGAGCAATTCTTGCAATAGGTAGAGGAGCGGGAGAAGTGGCGCCAGTCATTTTTGTGGGTGCCGTTTATTCTTTGCCCGAGTTGCCAAGTTCATTGACAGATCAATTCATGCATATGGGTTATCACATCTATGTTTTGGCCACGCAATCACCGAATGCTGCTGAAGCATTGCCTCTTCAATATTCTTCAACCTTGGTGTTATTGCTACTTGCATTTAGTTTAAATCTCACTGCCGGACTCATTCGCATGAGAATTCGCAAACATTCTTCTTGATTATGAGATAATCAGTTATGGCAAAAGACTCTATAAAAATTAGAATCAGAAATTTCAATGTTCTTTATGGTGAAAAAAAGGCACTCAATGATATCACATTGGATGTTCAAGCCAATAAAGTCACTGCATTCATCGGCCCATCAGGATGTGGAAAATCCACTCTGCTCAGATCCATAAATAGAATGAATGATTTGATTGATTCCTTCAAAGCAGATGGTCAACTCAGTATTGATGATACCAATGTGTATGATTCAAATATTGATGTTGTGGAATTACGGAAAAAAGTTGGGATGGTTTTTCAAAAATCGATTCCATTTCCAAAATCCATTTATGAAAATGTTGCATATGGACTGCGCTTGAATGAATCACCTCCAAATGCAGAATTGGATGTCATTGTTGAGACAAGTTTACGAAAGGCTGCATTGTGGGAGGAAGTAAAAGACCGACTCCATAATTCTGCAACAGGTTTATCGGGTGGACAACAACAGCGTTTATGCATAGCAAGAGCCGTGGCAGTAAATCCTGAAATATTGCTGATGGATGAACCCTGCTCAGCATTGGACCCTATCTCTACTGCAAAGATTGAAGAGTTGATTGAGGAACTAAAGGATTCTTATACGATAGTGATTGTCACCCATAACATGCAACAAGCAGCTCGTGTAAGCGATAGTACAGGTTTTTTCTATCTCGGTGATTTAATTGAGTTCGACAAAACCAGGACACTCTTTACAAGTCCTTCAAAAAAAGAAACTGAAGATTATATCACCGGAAGGTTTGGCTGATTCACATATCGTAATTTTGCAATAGTAAAAAGAGGAACATAATAATGCATAGATCCTTTGAAGATGATTTGGATAAACTCAGAACCAGACTCATACGAATGGGTAGTTTGGTGGAAGAGCAAGTTGAGTTTGCCTTCAAGGCACTATTGGAATGCAATGAAGGTCTTGCAAAATTGGTTATTGAAAGAGATGACAAAGTCGATAAACTGGACATCAAAATCGACA
>JBJTFZ010000206.1:0-4014 GCA_046093685.1 bacterium | reverse complement strand
AACAAGGAATGTCCGGCAAAAATGTATCCGAGCAATTACGGCAAGAATATCTGGTATTTATCAAACGATATTTTTCTTATATGATGTTCGACATGAAATTGAACTCTAAAGATGTGATGTATGTACTACCCCTTGGAAAACACTCTCAATTCTTGACAAGTCAAGGTGGGAATTCAAAACCACTCATTTTCCTTCAATCCGTTTCACAGGCATATTTCAATGTCAATCGGACTCATTTGTTATTTGAATTCAATATACCGTCAGGAGATGTCTCTTCGATCGTTGGAAATGAACAAGTACACTCGCAAGAAGAGTATAAACAGATAATCTCAACACAACTTGCAATTCCGGATTTTACGGTATATCTCACGAATAATGCTCCTTGGTTTTCTTCTTATGAAATGCGATTGAATGGTGAACAATCATGGAAAAAAATTGATGGTCATTCCTTTCAGCTGAAATTGCGTGAAGGTGTAAATGCGATTTTGGTTAGAACGGTGAATCAAGCGGGAAGAACAGGAGTAATCACGAAGATGTCATTGAGATATCAATGAGCAATCCCGAAATACAATGCACCTAGTGAGAGAATTCCAAGCACAATCATTCGAATTGCATACGAACTGATGAAGGGCAGTGCGAATGCTGAAAAAATTGCCAATCCAATAAGTACCATTCCGCCATCGGCGGGAAGAGAGTGAACCACTCCATGCAATGGCTGAAAAAACCAAGCCGGTTGAATATTGATTATTGTGGGAATTCGTGCATCAGACGGAGAAAGTAGTGGATTGGAATTGACGAAGAGTAGTCCGCAAAGCACAATTGCAATCATTATTGCATATCTGATTGATGAATTGCTCCAAACGATCAATGGTTTGAGAAGAGAATGTACAATCCAAAGCAAACTAATTGTTATGAACGGAAAAAATATTCCATGCAATGCAAACAATCGTGCAATGGAATCTGATTGATGCTTTCCCAGGAAACTTGTGATTGCTATCCCGGCACTTTCAGGTAATCCTTGTTCTATGAATCCCGTGACAATCATATAGGATGTGGATGAAAATGTATCCCAAGGAAGAACATACCCTGTCCATGCAATCAGCGTAACAAAAATTCCTAAAGATAGGAGCACAAGCCATATACCTTTGAACAATCGAGTTTCTCTGAGATGTATAATCAAGAGAAGCATCAAGCAAAGAAGTGATGCCAGCAAAAGATGAGTGTTGATCTGATGGATTCCACGAATGATTGCAGTAGAAGATCTCGTTTGAATGGAAATGGTACTCAAATATGACATCCCGGGATTCGGTTCATTCCGTTTTGCTTCTCTTAGCACGATTTCACCCGGAATGGCAAGTGTATCACCTTCCTGATCCAATATCACTTTATTTTTCTTGACAATTGTAGCTGGCTTTCCATCAGCAGTAAGAGTCGGGGTTGAAGTTGGAGAATAGTGAAGACTCAATAAGATTCCGGTAATTCCTTGAATGCATAGGGAGCAAACAAACACGGTTGCAAGGAATGAAAACATGAAAGACCTCACAATCGGTGCAAGAGCATCTCTCATTTCTTCACTCCACTGATTGCCAAAGATTGTACGGAGCGAGTGAATGCGTATGTGAAGCGGAGAAGGCATAGGTTATTTCTTACACTTTTGCATAGGAAATTGCATCTGTTGGCCATGGTTCAATGGAACTTAATGTGGGAAGAATATCTTCCACGGAATTCACTACATGCCACATTGAAAGATGCTCTTCTCTCATGAATTTTTCATCCACCGTTTTCTTGAGCATTGAAATCAAATCATCATAGAATCCATCAATATTGGCAATGACAATCGGTTGATGAGCAAGGCCGAGTCTTTTCCAAGTGATTGCCTCAAGCAATTCTTCAAGAGTACCACAGCCTCCGGGAAGTGCCACTATGCCATCTGATTTCTTCATCATGAGGAATTTTCTCGTATGCATGTCCTCCACTTCCTCCAATATGGAAATACCCTTATGTCCCCATTCAAGATTTTGCATGAATTGAGGGATGATTCCATGGACATGTCCATTTCCTGCAATAGCTCCGTCTGCCAAACGCCCCATCAAACCGGTGCTGCCTCCTCCATAAATGATCTCAATGCCCGCTTTGGCAAGGACATTCCCAAATGCATATGCAGAATCCAGGAAAACAGGTTTGCAATGGTCGCTCGAAGCGCAATACACGCAGATGGTTTGCATTTTGGACATATGAATTCTCATTTTGACAGTAACTTTTGACAAATATACAGCGTTATTCACACAAAATGTCAGGTTCGCTTAACATATTGACAGTTGCAAGTAATCTACCAATGGCGAAAAAAATCAAAATATGTCGTGGAAGCTCCCTGTTAGACCTTAGGCATATTTTTTGATATACATATTTCGTGATTGATGTTTTCCTTGACTGAGCACTGAAGAAAACCGGAAATCATTGAATCTTGACGATAAAATTGTATATTCCACGAACCAAAAATCGAAATGCAATGAAGATACACATACTCGCATATATTCTATTCGGTTTGATTGTTTTTGCTCAAGGAAATGAAATGCATGCTTTGGGCAATGGCAAGCAATCTCAGGCAAAGTTGGCGGCATCATATTCAAAACGAATGATGACCGGTGGCATGTTCATGCCGGGTAAGGATTCTTCTTTCAATGCAAACAGAAGAGCAATTCTCGATACTTCCCGTAATAATCGGATTATTGGTATTCGGGAGAGTTCCGGTGGAGTTTATCAACTCGAGTTGGACATTGCAGACAATCAGCAAAATTTATCAATAGGAATTTACAATCTCCTTGGTAAGAAAGTGATTGATGTTCACCAAGGAGGTGAATTTGCCGGTAGATCCAAAATGTTCGATGTGAATGTGCAGGGTATTCCAAATGGAATATACATGTGTATTGTTCAAGGCGATAATTTCAGGCTTGCTGAGAAGTTCTATGTTTCTCGATGAAGTCACCATATTCTTTGAAAGAAAACCGTTCATGCGCAACGGTTTTTTTTATGTCTAAACGGATTCTGAACACATGTATAAAAATTTCAAAATCCTCATGAACTCTCATCCCATCAAAATCGGAATCGTGACATCTGTTCTCTCCATGACATGTGCTACCCAAGCATTTGCTTCAGGGTCTTCAGTTGAACTAATTCCGCAGACATTTCTTTGGATTGTAATTGCATTGATGATTGCAAAACTTGGTGGAATTGTTGAAAGATTCGGACAGCCCGCAGTATTGGGAGAACTCATTGCGGGCGCTATTGTAGGAAATCTTGTCTTGACCGGATTGTCGATATTTGAGCCAATGAAGAGTAATGAGTATCTCCATTTTTTGGCAGAGTTGGGGGTTGTGATTTTGCTCTTTCAAGTTGGACTTGAATCTAATGTGCATGAGATGAAAAAAGTTGGGATGCGAGCATTCTTGGTTGCAAGCATTGGAGTGATTGTACCTTTCTTGTTGGGGAGATTTGTTGGTCCGATGCTCATGCCTGGATTGAATGACCAATCTTATGTGTTTTTGGGCGCAACATTATCCGCTACATCCGTAGGTATAACGGCAAGAGTATTCAAAGATTTATCAATGTTGCATTCTCGTGAATCAAGGATTGTCCTTGGCGCCGCAGTCATAGATGATGTGATGGGTCTTGTATTATTGGCAGTAGTCAGTTCCATTGTACAGACCGGTGCTGTTTCAGTACTTCAGGTTATGCAAACGATTGGTTTATCAATTTTACTATTGGCCGGAGGTACGATACTTGGAGGAATGCTTGCACAGCCATTAAGCAGATGGTTGTCCATTGTAAACCCCGGCGCAGGCATGAAGCTTGGATTTGCTTTGTCTGTTGGATTTTTGTTTGCTTATGTGGCCCACATGATCGGACTTGCACCAATTGTAGGGGCATTCACCGCAGGCTTGATGTTGGATTCAGTGCATTTCAAACATTTTAACGAACCAGCTTATGTGGTTGATTTCAAGCAGGCCGTAGATG
>JBJTFZ010000205.1:0-2995 GCA_046093685.1 bacterium | reverse complement strand
CCCTATTCATCATGGAACTCATTTGATTCATTGGCAATACCATTCAGAGCAATTTCCACAGATTTGATTTCCGGAAAATCAATTATTCATAAATCGGGCGATCTTCCCAGCATCATAAAAGCAAGCTCAACCATTCCACTTCGATATTCTCCCGTTCATTATGATTCTCTCTTGCTTGTCGATGGCGGTATTCTGGATAATGTACCTGTTGGAGTTGCACAAAAAGAATTCAATCCTGATTTTATCATAACAGTGAATTCAACTTCCGGACTCTTACAAAAAGACGAACTTAATACTCCGTGGAATATTGCCGAACAAATTGTGGGAATACTTCTCAAAGGTCAAGAACAACAGAGCTTGTCTTTATCTCCAATTGTTATTACTCCTGAACTTGGAGAAGCAAAAAATACCGATCCGTCACATATAAAAACTTCTATTGTTCTTGGTGAGATTGCCGCACTTAAAAAGATCGAACAGATAAAGGATTCAATTGCATCATACATGAATCGTAGAACTCAATCCGCCGTTCACTTGGAAGATGCATTGGATAAAATCTATACCACACATGTACTGTCACATACGAAGAATGCTATTCCCCAGACAACGATCGACAAACTTGTCAAAGGCATAGATACTTCTTTAACCATAAAAGAAGCAAGGAATACTCTATTATCGATTCTTAGAAATGATTCAGTATCATTCATTCAATGTATCCCAATTATTGATACCGTATCACAAATAGTGAAATGGGAATTGATTGTTCCGACCGGAACACATGTTTCCTTTCATGGTACAAGCATCGATGATCGTATTGAATCGACACTATTCAAAGACAAATATTCACTTAACACATTGGCAATCAATAATGCATGGGATATGCTGATTTCCGGAAATGAATTTGAATCAATTGACATTAAACCAAAACTTCTTAGGGATTCACTCTTCTATGACATTCATGTTCGTGAGAAATCCCCGCAATATCTTGGAATTGGATCCAGAGTTGACAATGAACGATATGGCCAATTGCTGGTGGATGCCTATGATGCAAATCTTTTTAATTCGGGACTCTGGTCTGAACTTTCACTGCAAGGTGGGGCAAGAAACAGGATGGCAACAGTTCGGCTTGGTTTAAACAATATCTTTTCTTCTAATTGGAGATTATCACTAGAAGGATATTCAGGATTTACTCAAATGTTTGTGTATAGCAGAAATCTTCGCTTATCAAAAGAAACTTATGATATAAAAAGAAATGATGAATTACGCCTTGATAGGCATGGATTTTTGTTTGACCTTTCAAGAACATTGGGAAGATCCGGTATACTCCAATCGAGAGTCCGCTATGCACAACAAAGAATTCATCTATTGTCCACTGATTCAATACCAAACTATTCTCCACTTCTCACATGGAAAGTATCGAGCAATATAGATACAAGAGATGATGCTGATCTACCTCGATTCGGTTCCATATTGAATCTATCTTTGGAAACGAGTATTCCTGTTCTTACTGGACAACAATCGTTTTCCAGAATATCTACATCTTATGCACAATCTTTAACTATGAATTCCATATCAATCACCCCAAAATTTCTAGCAGTGTTTTCTGACAATACCACACCAACTACAGAGTACACATCCATTGGAAGAGATGATATGTTTTTTGGTAAACGTGAGGATGATCAGCGTGGTTCACAAGCACTTGTGGGGTCATGTGAAATTCGTTGGGCAACTCCTGTGAAAGTTCTCGTTCCAATCCATCTTTCCATGCGTTATGATCTTGGCTCAACTTGGAATACATTTGACGGTATATCAATCTCAAATCTCCAACATGGCATTGGTGTGACCATACATGCCAAAACCCCACTAGGACCTGCGCGCATTTCCGCAGGAAAAAGTTTCTATTTTGTTTCCTCTCCGGACGGTGTGGTCCAAGGCCCTCTGCTCTTCTCATTCTCGATCGGAACACGATTCTGACAATTACTTTCTCATACTGACAAAATTTCTTATATTTCTGTCATTATGCCTTATGCACCATTTACAAGACAAACCCTATGAAAAGCAATGCAATTTTGAGAGATATTCTCATCATACTTTCTCTTTCCACCATCATGGCATTTTGGTTCAATGGTTTGAGTAATCCCAAAGGGATAGCTCTTGTCAGAGAAAAACAAGTATTGGAGACAGCTACCGATGATGAATTTGATGTTATTCCACAAACAAATACATCGGCTCCCCAATCAATTCCAGAAGTTCCCAAAGACACTTTGCCTGTGAAGAAAGATACAGCAAAATTAGTTCCCACTCAAACACCCGTACCGACAACTCCTCAAAAATCTGACGAGGATCAAGGCCTTGTAAAAGCCAAGGCTGTCTCCTATGGACAAGTGAAGAAACTTCTTTCTGATCCATCGGTCATGGTTATTGATGCGCGCAATGATCATGAATTTGCTGAAGGACATTTACCAAATGCACGAAACATTTTCGCCCTCGAATTTGAAAGATTCATACCTGAATTGATAGGAATGAACAAAGACATTCGAATAATTGTGTATTGCGGAGGAGGACAATGCGAGTTAAGCCATGAGCTGAGTAATAATCTCATTGGCCTCGGATTCAAAAAAATATACATCTATCTCGGTGGTTGGGAAGATTGGAAGAAAAACGGCATGGGGAAATAATCATGTTGCATGATATTCTAGATGATAAAACCATGGATTTTCTCCGTGATCGCTTTGGAATCATTGGTGAATCCGACATCATGCGAGAAGTCATGTTGCAATTGCTCAAAGTTTCTCCCACTGATTTAACAGTATTGATCACCGGAGAAACAGGCACGGGAAAAGAAGTTTTTGCTCATGCAATTCATGGATTAAGCGATCGATCCAATCAGCCATTTGTCTCTGTCAACTGTGGAGCCATCCCGGAGACATTACTTGAATCCGAGTTGTTTGGACATGAAAGAGGTGCTTTCACGGGTGCAGTGGAACAAAGGAAAGGG
>JBJTFZ010000204.1:0-4377 GCA_046093685.1 bacterium | reverse complement strand
ATTCTTTTATGCCCCTGTATTCAAGAAGTAAGTGCTAATAAAGTACTAATGCAAATCTAATAAACCTATTGAATTATGTAGATATGCGTGAGAATATTTCTTTCAATGTATGATATAGACCTTTTTCTATTTATGTTCCTGTTTTCAATTCTTTTATACTTCGATATTTCCATTCTGTATTCCGAGTGAACCCGACTAGTAAGCATACCCACCTCGACTACGGTCTGAGTATATCCCTCGAGATTATTTCACTCTACACGAAGAGAATCGAATGAATTGAAGAATGCTACTTGAATATTGCTCACCGAGCGGAGCCGAGGTGAAATGATTATCTACAATAGACTCTTCGTCTCGGCTTCGCTCGACGAGCATTTTGTTGAATTAACAGAAGAGAGCTCACCCCTTCACACTACGCGTGCCACTTTTCTGCACGAGGGGTATACTCATTAGACAGAAATTAATTTGAAGGACTCTATTTTTCATTCCCCTCGTGCAGAGGGGTGGCCGAAGGCCGGGGTGAGCTCTTCATTAATCTCTTGTAAAATATATAAACCAACATAGAAATCACAAATATCATTGCACACCAAATCTCTCGATCATCTTCATTTCAAGATATTTGATAACAATATCAGGATTAGTGATTACAAGTTTTGATTCAATATGAATAATATATATTCCCATTCTTATGAGATATTCATCTCTTTTTCTATCATATTCATACTTTCCGATATGACTTACCCCATCTAATTCAATTGCAACTCCGAATGATCGGATATAAAAATCAACTATAAATGGTCCGATGCATCGTTGTCGGTCTATTTGAATACCATGAAATGTACTCTTTTTTACAAGTCTCCAAAACACAACTTCAGACAGTATACCATTCTTTCTTAACTCCCTTGCCTTCAATCTTGATTCAATAGTTGCTTCCGGAATATGTATTGGTCTCGGAGATAATATGATTCCATGAATTGAATATTGTGATTGATTTCCCATGAGCTTTTTCATGAAACCTAATTGTTTGAAGTTGATTCTTCTTACTTCAATTGTTACTGAATCTGACTTCGATCTGTGTGAGAATATATGAAGTTGAAGAGAGCTCACCCCGCCCTTCGGGCACCCCTCTGCACGAGGGGAATGAAGAATAGAGCAGTTGTAACATTACATTTAGTGCAATGAGTTTTCCCCTCGTGCAGAGGGGTGGCATGCGAAGCATGACGGGGTGAGCTCTTCGTATGCATCACATGAGAGGAATGCAGAGAGCCACATATTCGGTATCTTTGCATTCACATTACTTGAATGACAGCATGAAAAAAAGAGATGAAAAAGGAAAGAAAATTCGATCACCGAAAAAAACGGAAGGGAAAGTGCCATTTTATGTGGCATTGAGAAGCAAAGGGAAACCGGTGAAGAAAGCAGGTCTTAAGCAAGCGCCGAAGCAAGAACGCTATATTGAAGAAGAATCCGAATATCAAGAATCAACACATATTCATCGTTCACAGCCACGAAAAAGAAAGTCGATGCTGGATGATGCATTCTCGCGCTCGATTTTGATGGCATTACCGGAAAGACCCGATAATGATGCCGTGCATCATGGGCTTGAACCACTTGCGGATTATCCGTATATGACCGAGCAAATGGTGAAAGTCTCTGCTTTTTCGCAGTTCTGGACAAAACATGATTTTCCCGGAGAAATCCTGCCGCTGATTCCTTCACCTCTACCACGAGGATATCGCGCTACAACACGCAGAAAAGTATTTTTCAATGGACATTCACTCATGCTGGGCTTCGGTGATCAACAAACATTGACCTTCCCAAAAAAAGGTGTGATGTCAATCGCGAAATCTGCCATCGAACCCGAAGATCATTATGCGGTCTATGAAATCATCGGAAAAAAACTTCTCACAAAACCATATCAAGAATTGACCGAAGAATTGAACTTCCTCATCATTCGTGACACAGGTGAAAAAGTGGTCATCTTTAATGTTGCAACACTCAATGGGGAAATCGTTCGGAAATTGAAATTACTGGGTGACATGCTCGCGAAAACTTCACATAAGATTGTTTCAGCATGGGTCTATCATGATCCATCGAGATCGGAATATTATCTCGATCAAAAATCACTCGAACCCGGAACAATGCGCATCAAGAAATTATTCGGCTTCGATGAGATGTCACTCACCATCAATGATATCAAATTCCGCATCAGCCCATTCACATTCTCTCAGGTAAATGTCCCGATGATGAAAATGATGGTGGGAAGAATGCGTGCTTTCATCAATGAATTGGGTCCAAACAGTGCGGAGAATATAAGTCATCGATTCATCGATCTCTATTGCGGATATGGACTCTTCTCTCATGCCTTGGCAGACATGTTCGGTGAAATATATGGCATCGATTCTTCAAAAGCGGGTATTGACTCCGCAAAGCAATTGGTGGAACGAAGAAAGAAAGTCGGACATGCGATTGGATCCATGCATTTCAAAGATGCATTCATCACGAAAGACACTGTCGTGTCGCATCTTCCTCAGCCCGATGAAAAACCTGAAGTGATTCTGCTCGATCCTCCACGACAAGGCACCGCCGAAGGCGTTATCCCCGCCATCGCTCGCAGAAAACCCGCACTCGTGATTCATGTGTTCTGCGCAATCAATGAAATTGAAAAAGCATTGCGCGAATGGAAGAAAGGTGGATATGTTCCCGTATACACACAAGCGCTCGACATGTTCCCCGGAACTCCAACGCTTGAGACAATTGTCGTATTGAAATCAATTCCGGCCAGACATCAATAAGCAAGTATCGGCGCTAGCCAACGCTCGCATTCTTCGATGCTCATATTCTTTCTTTGAGCATATTCTCTTACTTGATCTTTCTCTATTTTCCCAACCGTGAAATAATGGGATTGTGGATGCGCAAAATACCATCCGCAAACGGATGCAGCGGGCATCATGGCAAGAGATTCTGTGAGTGAAACACCAATCTCTTCGCCTTTTAGCAAAGAAAAGAGCGTGAGTTTTTCTGTGTGATCGGGGCATGCAGGATAACCGGGTGCAGGACGAATTCCCTGATACTTCTCGGCGATGAGATCTTTATTCGTGAATGCTTCCTTAGGTACATATCCCCAAATGTCTCTCCGCACTTTTTCATGAAGATATTCTGCGGCTGCCTCTGCAAGTCTATCAGCAATGGCTTTCACCATGATTGATGAATATTCATCATGCTGTGCTTCATATTCCTTGCATAGCGCATCACATCCAATTCCGGCAGTTACGATGAATGCACCAAGATAATCGGATATGCCGGATTCTTTCGGGGCGATGAAATCCGATAAACAGATATTGGGAAGCGTGGATGCTTTTTGAGACTGCTGTCTTAAGAAATGTAAAGTGGCAAGAACTTTCGAGCGGGAATCATCGGTATATAATTCCACATCATCTTCATTCACGGATTGAGCGGGAAAGACTTGACATATCGCATGAGCATGCAATGTGCCTTTTTCAATGATTCTGTTTAGCAATGATTGGGCATCATTGAAGAGATTGGTTGCTTCTTTTCCATATACTGCATCCTCAAGAATGCCGGGATATGATCCCTTCATTTCCCATGAAATGAAAAATGGCGTCCAGTCGATATACTTTGATAATTCTCGCAAAGACAAATCCTTGAAGACATGTCTGCCAGGCTTTTGAGGTGCTTGTGGACGATACGACATTATCTCATTTCCATCTTAAACATTCCACCGCCCGGAGGTGTTGCAGGAGGCGTACCAAATGCACGAAGATTATAGGTGAAATTCAGGAGAAAATAGCGTTGCAATACATTCGTGCGTGAGTCCTCGATATAATTTGCCTGCACTGCACGATTGATGCTCTGATTTTGATTGAGTGCATCATAGACAGAGACTTTGATCTCTGCATTATCATCAAAGAAACGCTTTCCTATACCCAAACTCAAAAGTGGAATATTACGATTCAAATCACCTTGCAAACCATTGTTGATGGTATAATTGAAATCACCGGAAAACACGAATCCACCGAGGAAAATCCAATTGACACGAGCAAACAAAGTGTGAATCGCATAATTGTTGTCCAATTCCTTGCGTATGGAATTCTGCACGATTGTATATGCTGTTCTCCATGAAACTGAGAAATCAAGATCGGAAGAAATATTGCTCACAAGTGCAAGCGAAGGTGTGATTGCCAGATTGTCCGCATCATTCCGCAAACCATTGATGAGCGTGGGCGTGCGTGAGAAAAATCCACCAAGATTGGAGTTCACATTGATCTTGAAACCAGAGAATGGTTCAAAAGGAAATGTATAGGTGATGAATGAACTTGCATTGAATGCACCACTGATATTGATTGGTCTTGTGAGCTG
>JBJTFZ010000203.1:0-5992 GCA_046093685.1 bacterium | reverse complement strand
GAAGAATTCATCACATTACGCGAAGAAGCTGAAAAAAGAGATCATCGCAGAATTGGCAAAGAGCTCGAACTTTTCATGATATCACCAATGATTGGTGGCGGGCTTCCCGTTTGGCTTCCGAATGGGACAATAGTCCGTAGAACGCTTGAGAATTTTCTTCGCAATGAGCAAGTGAAACGTGGATATCAAGAAGTGATCACTCCACATATTGGAAATCTCCAATTATATCGCACAAGTGGTCACTATCCTTATTATGCCGATTCACAATTTGCACCAATCACCGTTGATGATGAAGAATATTTGCTCAAGCCAATGAATTGTCCTCATCATCATCAGATTTATGCATCGAAGCCCCGTTCTTATCGTGATTTGCCTGTACGCCTTGCAGAATTTGGAACGGTTTATCGTTATGAGCAATCGGGCGAATTGAATGGTCTTTCCAGAGTGCGAGGTTTCACGCAGGATGATGCTCACATATACTGCACGGAAGATCAACTTCGCAATGAAATCAAACAAGTGATTGAAATCACCCAAAAAGTTTTTACGACATTCGGAATGGAAGTCAGCACAAGATTGTCATTCAGAGATGACAATCCAGACAAATACGGCGGTGATCTTTCCTTGTGGGAAAGAGCGCAAAAAGAGATTCAGGATGTTGCTGATGAAATGGGATTGGAATATTTCATCGGTTTGGGAGAAGCTGCTTTTTATGGTCCCAAAATAGATTTCATAGTCCGAGATGCGATTGGTAGAAAATGGCAATTGGGAACTGTGCAGGTTGATTATGTGATGCCTGAGCGCTTCCAATTGGAATTTACAGGTACTGATAATGCAAAACATCGACCCGTCATCATTCATCGCGCTCCATTTGGTTCTATGGAACGATTCTTATCCATCCTGATCGAGCATTATGCCGGAAATTTTCCTTTCTGGATTGCACCTGTTCAAGTATCCATTCTCCCTATCAGCGAAGAACAGCATGAATATGCAAAGGAGCTTGCTTCAATGTTTGAATCTTTGGGTTACCGAGTCAAAACAGACTTGCGCAATGAAAAGATTTCACGGAAGGTGGCGGAAAGCGAACAGAAGAAAATTCCTTATGCCATCGTTCTTGGAAAAAGAGAGCAAGAATTGAGACAAGTGTCTGTCAGAGAGCATGGTGTGGGAGATCTTGGATCCAAATCCCTCGATGAAATACAGGAACTGTTTGCTTCACTGATGGTGGATTGATCACATTGTTCTTACAGCCATTTTGTCGGCGATAAGTTCCAGACCCAAAGTCCCATCATTGGCGGGAAGCATAGACAGTGCAGACTGTGCAGCTGTCACATGAGATTGAATGGTGTGAATGGCATCATTGATGATACCATGCTTCTTGAAAATGTCTTTTGCAATCGGAATATCTGATTGCGGTATTCCCTTATTGTCAATATAGCGTTGAATAAACTCGGAATCTGCTCCCTCTCTGATTTGTTCATACGCTCTTACGATAAGATAACTTTTCTTGCCTTCCAATAAATCTTGCCCCTTGAGTTTGCCAAACTCTTTGTTTTCTGATAGCAAATCCAATACATCATCCTGAATTTGGAATGCAATCCCCAAATGATGTGCATAGGAATGTAGGGCTTTCACATGCGATTCATTTGCATCGGCATATAATGCTCCTATGACGGCAGACAATTCTATGAGTCTTGCTGTTTTCATTTCAATCATCGCAAGATATTCATCCATTGAAACGATCGGCATTTGTTGAAATTCCAAATCTTTGGCCTGACCTTCGCAAACATCGATGAGCCCTTGGGTAAAACACGATAATATCTCAAATCCTCTTGGAGAATCTTTAACCTCATTGATGAGCAATCGATATGCTATGCCCATCATCACATCACCGCTGAGAATGGCAGAGGCTTCATCCCATTTCACATGAACGGTTTCCCTTCCCCTTCTGAGAGGAGATCTATCCATGATGTCATCATGAACGAGCGTGAAATTATGGAGTATCTCTAAAGATGCTCCGCAGCCTGCAGCAGCAAGGCCGGAACCACCAATGCTTTCGCATGCCAGCATGGTTATGATTGGTCGCAATCGTTTCCCACCGGCCGACAAAACATAATCAATGGGATCATATAACACTGCAGGTTCAGATCCCCTGTGCGACTCAGTCAAACAACAATCAATGCGCTCGCGGAAGAGCGTCAACTTCTCATTGAATGCATTTATTTGCAGTGTTCTTTGTTCCATGAAATCGCCGAGCAAGTGTTTCTTGCCATTAATTTAGAAAATTTTGTTGTTCTACGAGAATCAAGTGGGCCAACATTCAGCATCAATAGAAATCAATTCCAAGAAGTAATTCTCGTAATTCTTCAACAGTTGAGCAGATATGCGTTGGAGATGAATCGTGTATTTCTTTTTCAGATCCATAGCCATAAGCACAAGCAATTGAGTTCATGGAATGGGCATGAGCTCCGTGAATATCATGTTCTTTATCGCCCACCATCCATGATTCATGCGGAATAATTCCATGCTTTGCAATGACATGTCCGATGATGGATGTTTTGTCTGCCATTGAACTATCAGCAGAAGCCCCGCAGATATCCTTAAACAGATGGTCAAGTTTCATGTCCTCCAGAATTTTTCCGGCATACATATCAGGCTTCGCTGTGGCAAGAAAAAGAGGTATATCTTGTTGATGAAGTTCAACCATGAGTTCTGGTATACCATTATAGAGGCGTTGTTCACGAATTCCATGCACAGCGTAATATTCACGATATAATCGAACAGCCTCTTTGGTTGTTTCTACATCGAAACCGCAATATCTAGGAAATGAATCCCATAAGGGTGGTCCGAGAAATTTCCGAAGCACTTCATCAGGAAGAGCGGAAGCCTTGAGTGCATCTAATGCATACTGCACCGAATTGATGATTCCGGGTGCAGAATCAGTGAGTGTTCCATCCAAATCAAACAATAATGCTTTCATTCAGTTTTTGTCATCGGAAGATTGATCGAATGCGGATGGATCAACTGACCACAAGAGTTTGTTTCTCAAGAGATCGAAAAATGTGCTATCTGCATGCTTCACTATCTTGACTTGTGTGGATGAACGGCGTATAACTACTTGTTCATGTTTCCCAATCGACATTTCGATTTGACCATCTGCAACCATTCTTGCTTCTCCATCCGGTGTTTCAACTTTGACGGACAGTTCAATTGTATCGGGAATGATGAGTGGACGCATCGTAAGAGAATGAGGAGAAATTGGAGTGATGCACAATACTGCCGATGATGGTGTGATGATTGGCCCGCCACAAGAAAGAGAATAAGCCGTGGAACCCGTTGGAGTTGCAATGATGACGCCGTCCGCTCTATAGGATGCAATGAGATATTGCTGATGAGCAATATGAGTGGTTATGAGTCGCGAAGAGTCCTTCTTTTCAAAGACGATTTCATTGAAAGCATGAATCGTTTTGCCACCCACTTGTGCTTCGAGCAAAGTTCGGTCAACGATACGATAGTCGCCTGAGAGAACATCCTTCAATGCTCGGGGCAATTCATCAAGATTGAATTCAGCAAGAAAGCCGAGTCTTCCAACATTCACACCCATCAGAGGAAGATCGGAACCTGAAAATAATCGAGCTGCCGTAAGCATTGTGCCATCACCACCGAATGCTATCACCAAATCTGCAAAGCGCTCAAAATCGCCAACAGCCATAGCATGTACGCGTGAACGAATATGTTCGGGAAATGCCTCCACGACGAATGATTCTGCACAGCATTCAGCACCAAGGTCAAACAGTATCTCAGCGGCATGAATAGCGGCTTGAACAGCACCCGATCTTTCGGGATTGACATACAATCCGATAGATTTCATGCTATTTCACCGGTGGCATCCGGTTGATTGGAAGCCGGGGTTTTATCATCAGCCACATAATTCAATCGTAGTTCACGCAATGCCGTATCCAACATTCTAGATTCGGTGTCTGTAAGGTTCCCTTTTGTTTTTTCTTGCAAAACAGCCAATAAGTCTATCACGAACGATGCCTGTTCAAGATGTTTTTCGGTTTTCCCGGTCATGGGATGAGCGATTTTTCCCAATGCCGTGAAGCCTTCAAGTTGGAACATTTGAATGATGCCTGTAAAATCAATTTTCATGATATGCTCCAATCAAGCTAGGATGTCAGATAATGATACCAAATAGTCAGGCAAAATCTTTTTGCGTTCAAAAGTCAAAGGCAAAGGCGTATGATGCACCGAGCCATTGATAATACCCACCATGGAATTTGTATTGCCGTCAATCATGGCTTCAACGGCGGCATGACCCAATCTGCTGGCTAATATGCGGTCTGCGACTGATGGTTTTCCACCTTTTTGCATTGCACCCAAAACAGAGACTGTGCTGTCGATATTGTAGGAGTCTTTCAAGATCTTTGCAAGATCAAAACCACCGCCCACTTCATCACCCTCACCAATCACGATGATATATCGCTTTTCTGCATTGCGCGTTGTGATCCTTCTGTGCAAATCGGGAATATTTGTGATGGTTTCAGGGATGGCAATATATTCCGCACCACAACCGATCCCAACATTGATGGCGATATATCCTGCTTGACTACCCATTACCTCGATGATGAATACATTACCCATGGAATCTGCGGTGTCGCGAATTTTATCAATCGCTTCTGCCGCAGTGTTCAAAGCAGAATCATAGCCAATGGTATAATCGGTGCCATATACATCATTGTCGATTATTGCTCCCACACCAACCACAGGAAAATTATGTTCTTTGCTCATCAAATGGAGATGTTTCAATGACCATGGACCTCCGGCGGCAATCAAGCCTTCAATCCCCGCTTTTTTCATGAGCTCGACGGCTTGCTTACGAACATGCTCCTCTTCAATTGGAAGATACTTGCTTGTTTTGAGAATCGTTCCACCCAAACCAACGATATTGGCGGTATCCGCTCTGCCGAGAGTTTTGAATTGCTCTTCGAGCAGACCTTTATATCCATGGGAAATGCCAATCACTTCCAACTTTTTTGATTCGGCGGTTCTAACGACCGATCGAATGAGTGCATTCATGCCGGGTGCATCTGTACCGCTTGTAAGGAGTCCGATTCTTTTCATGTGGAGTATTCTCCGGAAAAATGAAGTGGTCAGAAATGACCAGAGAAACAATATGAGTAATTCCTCGAAATTCGTAATTTGTGACCAACTAATCAAGGCAAACTTGTTTCTTTGAACACTGCATTATCCACGGGTTTTTTGTATACCATGGCATTGACACCGAATGAGATCATCAATTCCGATAGAGCCCCCGAACCGGTGGGTGCTTATCCACATGCTCACCGAGCAGGAGATTTTCTTTTTTTGTCCGGTGTAGGGCCAAGAGAAAGAGGCATGAAGCAGATTCCCGGTGTTACATTGGATGAACATGGGAATATTCTCAGCTATGACATAAAAGAACAAACTCTCTCCGTGTTCAGAAATATCAGATATATCCTCGAAGATGCCGGTTCATGCTGGGAAGACATCATTGATGTGCAAGTTTATCTGACAAATATGAAAGATGACTTCCCCACATTCAATGCTTTGTATAAAGAATATTTTGCGGGAATACAGGCCTGCAGAACCACAATAGAAATCAATGCTTTGCCAACACCAATCGCAGTTGAATTGAAAGTGCTGGCGATTATGGGAAATTCAAAACAACAATAAGGGACTTGACATGGGTAAGGTATTGCATGGAATTTTCATAGCATGCTTCTTTTTTTGGGGGATTACTTCTACAACTCAATGTTTCATTTCAAATGGCTATGAATATGTTAGCGAAGACCAAAAGATTGTATCTGGCACATTGCTAGAAATTGATTCATTGGAGATGGTGAGATCAAACGTAGGGATTATTGACAGCATTGATCAATCTATGCGAAGAGTAATTCTCACAAAAAAAGACCAAGGAAGTATTATAAAAAGTTTTAGGATGATCTTCAAGAAC
>JBJTFZ010000202.1:0-2000 GCA_046093685.1 bacterium | reverse complement strand
GAAGCATGATGTTCATTCAATGGTGATAAATCCACAGCGATTATCGTGGCTTGTTCTTTGGAAAGTGTTTCGAGCAATAAATGGCCGATTTCTCCATTTGCTCCTGTTATGACTACTGTTCTTTGTGACATGGCAGTGTTTGTGTTAACCGTGAATATGTGAGTTTCTTTTCAGACAAAACTACGAAAACAGAAGAGATTTTGCGGGTATTCGAGTCTTAAACTGTTGAATTGGTATTTTTGTATGAGTTCAATGGAGTATCTATGCGTGCTTATCTCATACCATCCGAACAAAAAGCGGCGGATGATTATGCTATTTCGAAGATTGGAGTGTCTGGTTCTATTCTCATGGAGAATGCTGCAAGTGGATCTGCTCATTGCATAGCAATGTGGTTGGATGCATCGGTTATTCCTTCGGAAAGGCCCTCGATTCTCGTCCTGTGTGGTTCCGGAAACAATGGTGGAGATGGATTTGCTATTGCACGCCACCTGTTTTGCATGAACAGATTTGATGTACAAATCTATCATATAGGAAGAACCGATGGGATGTCTCCAGAAACAAAGGCAAATCTCGCATCAGCAGAGGCATTGAATATTCCAATAGCACACATTCAACAAGAAGGAATTTCTTCTCTTGCTTTTGACTTCGATTGTATCATTGATGCATTGCTTGGAACCGGATCAAATGCCGAATTATATGGCATGCCTCATGATGTCCTGAAACGAATGCACGAAGTACATGTATATGAGAAGTCTCTTTGCATTGCAATTGATATTCCAACAGGCATTGATGCTGAACTTGGTAAAGCTCATCACTATGCATTCAAAGCGCATGGTACATGCACCATGTTTAGTGAAAAAGTAGGTATGCAATTATATCCGGCAAAACAGCATTGTGGTGATGTTGAAATCATCATGTTGGGGGTGCCTGAAAGTACCGCACAAAATCATGCATCTGTATTTTCCCTTGAAGAGCAAGATATCCGCAACTACATAGGTAGAAGAAAAGCACAATCACATAAATACGATTATGGTAGGGTATTGATAATCGCAGGTTCACGGGATATGTCCGGCGCGCCTGCATTATGCGCCATGTCTGCATTCCGAACTGGTATTGGACTTGTTGAAATCATGACTCCTATCATGCATCCCTCATTGCCTCCTGAAGCGCTTCTGTCTCTTATTCCCATGGATGATGATGGTGGGATGAATGTAGATTCATTGATGAATAAAGTGAAGGAATCGCTTTCAAAGACCAATGCGATAGTTTGCGGTCCCGGACTTGGCATTCGTGCCGGACAAAGCATCATGCAGTCTCTCTTGGAATTGAATCCATCAATCCCTGTGATATTAGATGCAGATGCCATACCTAGTGCATCGATAAAGTTGCCATCCAATTGGGTGATCACTCCTCATGCAGGGGAATGCGCGCGTATGACGGGAATCGACAGAACGGAACTAGAACAATATCCATTGAGTCATATCACAAAAATATCCACATCAATGGAGTGCATCGTTCATCTGAAAAGTGTACCAGCTTGCTCATCGAATGGGAAAAAAACATATATCACAAAAACAGGTAATCCGGGCATGGCAACTGCCGGTTCAGGAGATATTCTGAGTGGGATGATTGGAGCATTATTGGCAAGAGGCATCAATCCTCTGGAGGCCACAGCATTGTCTGCAATGCTTCATGGTGAAGCCGGCGATTTTGCGCAATCGGTATTTGGAGAAGAATCAATGTCAGCAAGTGATATAATTGCATCCATTCCACATGTGATGGATCGTACATTGATGGATTCCTGGGAAGATGAAGCATGAAGCATGTGATAGACATAGCTCTTTCACCATTGGAGGCATCATCACCTGAGTTGATTGTTGCACATGCCATTCATCAAGCGGGCATTGATGAAACATCACTTAGTTCTCATGCAATTCTCAAGCGTTCCATCGATGCACGAGGTAAACATCCCAAAATCATGCTGAGCGTTGCATTATATG
>JBJTFZ010000201.1:0-5585 GCA_046093685.1 bacterium | reverse complement strand
GTGTTCATGTTTGCGATATTCATTGCAACCTTGCCATATGCAGTGTTCACGAATATCTATGTATTCCCTGAGCCTAAACCATTTAGCGGCCAATCATGGCATAATCCCTATGCAGGACTGAGCCTTGAAGATGATAGTGTTTGGAAAAAATCCAATTTTCATGGTCATACAAAAGCTTGGGAAGGCATGACCGACGGACATTCCGGCCATGAAATCTTTGATAGTGTCTATAGATCATTGGGGTATTATGCAGTGGGAATATCCAATTATCAATTCATCGACACTATTTTCAAACATAAATCAGGATATGTCCCATGCTATGAACATGGGTATAATCTTTGGAAAAGGCATCATGTATGCATTGGAGCAAAGTCCATAACATGGCTCGATTTCATTTTTGGACAAAGCATTCATCATAAACAAACAATGCTAGATAATCTTCGGCCGACAGTGGATGTCCTTGGAATTGCTCACCCTAAATTCAGAGGAAGTTTCGATCCGGAAGATTTTGCCAAACTTTCCGGATATGATTGCATTGAGGTTTTGAATCATTATCGGATCTCTGATGCACAGTGGGATTCAGCGCTATCTGCCGGACATCCCGCATGGATATTGGGGGATGATGATACACACAATGCCCTTGCTGAAGGCGAAACAGGAGTATGCTGGACAATGATTCATGCTCCCGGCAGTCCGGCAAGCGACAAGCTGACAACATCTCTGAAACAAGGCAAGGCTTTTGGAATGACAGGCAAAAGAGGCCGTATGGAATTCTATCCAAAACGATATGAAATCGTGGGTGATTCCATCTTAAACATCAATCTGAATGGAATGGCAAAAAGCATCGTATTGATTGGCCAAGGCGGTAGAATACTTCGCAGAGATTCACTTACGAACATTCTTTCCTATCGACTAAGAAAAGAAGATACCTATGTGAGAGCAATGATATATGGTGATTCATCAATCATCTGGATGAATCCTGTAATGAGGGGAAATGGCATCCGAAATATGAAGCCCACCATTGATGAAGCAAAAACAATTGTCTATCGCGGAATGTGGTGGACAGCATATGGACTGATCTTCATTGCCTTTTTTACATTGCGCAAAAAACTACGAAAGTGACTACTCTTTTTTTCCTTTGTAGAGCGGAAACTCCAGTAATCGACATTCTATATCGGCATTAAAAAACGGAATTCTCTTGGAAGTTCTCAATCCGATTGATTTTGCCGCCTGAAGATTGCCCGTAAACACATACCCCGTCCACCCGGAACATTTCTGTTTAAACAGATCGCCTATTTCTTTGTATTCTTCTTCCAAAGATTTTTCCGATCCAAGTCTTTGACCATATTCCTGATTCATGATGACAATTCCATGTTCATCAGGCAGTGAGATATCACGAACATCACAAACCGACCAAGATATCCAATCTTCAACTCCTGCTTCTTTTGCATTTTCCCTGGCAATACGAACTGCACCCGGATGAATGTCCGAAGCAAAGATCTTTGGTGATTCACATTCCCTCTTGGCACTCATTGCATCAAACAACAAATGCCTCCATAATTCTTTATCGAAACCAAATACATGCATGAATCCAAAATTTTTTCTTAGCGATCCGGGAGCTGTGTCTGAAGCCATCATTGCGGCTTCAATGGCAAGCGTTCCGGATCCACACATTGGATTCACGAATGGCATCGAATATGGAGCCCACGCCGTTGCCGAAATCACTGCTGCTGCAAGATTCTCACGCATCGGTGCACGCCATGGATTCATTCTATATCCCCTACGATGAAGTGGTGTTCCGGACATGTCCACATAGACAGAACATTTGGTATGATGCCAATACAAAAAGATGACTGTTTTATCTTTTTCAGCTCCGGAATCCGGTCTTCTTTGTCGATGTTTTCGAATGCGATCAACAATGCCATCTTTGCATTTCTGTCCTGCGAAATGCGTATTGGTGATTGTCTTCGTGTCAATAGAGGTAACAACCGTAAAATACCCATCATCAGGAATGATCTCTTCCCATGGAAGTGAATACACACTTTTGTACATATCCATTGGAGTACGCACATAAAATTCCTTGAGCAACAGCAATACTCGGGAAGCAATTCTTGAGTGAAGACATAAAGCCATGGCTTCACGAATGCTTCCCTTTAGACTGACACCCACATCAGACACGGCCTCGGGAATAAATCCGAGTGATTTGATTTCTTGTTCAAGAAAAGGTGCCAACTTCAGCGGGCATGTTACAAAAAGAGTTGATTGTTCGGCAAGAATATTCGACAAAGAGAAGCTCCAAGAAATACTGAAGATGCAATTTAGTGTTTTGCCTATGGGATTACTCACTCTTCCCTTAAAATGAGGATAATTCCCTATTTTGTCGCATTGTCAACAGCAAATTCCGACCTCTTACATGGATGTTTCAGTCATCATCGTAAATTATAATGTCAAGGATTTCCTTGTGCAATGTCTCACATCACTCCAAGTGGCATTGGAAGGCATACACTCCGAAATCATCATCATTGACAATAATTCCGAGGATGGCTCCAAGCAATATCTTCCCACTGCATTCCCCGAGCCTATCTATCACTGGTTGGATACAAATATTGGATTCGGTGCGGCAAATAATATCGGAATCAATGAGGCTCGCGGCAGATATGTATTATTGCTGAATCCGGATACCATCGTTGAAAAAGATACCATTCAAAAAATGATATCATTCATGGATAAAGAACCCCGATGCGGAATCTCCGGATGCAGAGTCCTCAATGCAGATGGTTCATTCCAACTTGCATGCAGAAGAGGATTGCCTACTCCTTGGGCATCATTTTGCAAACTTTTCGCATTACAGGCGCTATTCCCTCGCTCTCCACTTTTCGCTCGCTATAATATGACCTACAAAAGCGAAATGGAAACCTATGATGTGGATGCATTGATCGGTGCATTCATGTTTTGCAGGAAAGAAGCATTGAAGGAAGCCCATGGTTTCGATACTGATTTTTTCATGTATGGAGAAGATCTTGATCTGTGCCATAGAGTCAAGAAGAATGGCTGGTCCATACGCTATCATCATGAACCCACAATCATTCACTTCAAAGGCGAAAGTTCACGAAGAAGTGCTATGAATGAGATCAAAGTGTTTTATGAAGCAATGGAGATATTTGCTCGAAAACATTTTGGTCATTCCACATTCTTTCTGCTAATCTTGAGATTGGGAATCAAGCTACGCTCTCTCTATGCATCAATTGAGAGGCATGTAAGCGATGTGTCATTTTTGATTTTGGACGCACTAGGGATGATCGGTTCATTGCTCATTGCGACAACATTGCGCTTTGGTGCTCCATTTGCATTTCCTGAGTATGCATATCCCGCTGTGTTCATAGCATTGCTCTCTGTTACATTGGGATCACTCCTGATTTCCGGCGGATATTTTGAACATACGGGAAGAATAAGACCTGTCATCACGGGATATTTTGCGGCATTTTTCGTCTTGTCTTCGCTCACATATTTCTTTAAAGACTATGCCTTTAGCCGTGGAGTATTATTGATGAGCATGGGGTTTGCTCTTTCCTTTTCAATGATAATACGGCTATTGTGGCATGCTTATCATACGATAAAAGGAAAAAATGCGGATAGACGCGTATTGATTGTAGGCGCAAATGAGCATGAACTAGACATCTTGAGCGCAATGCAAACCGCAGACAAACACAATACGATCATTGTTGGGCGCATACATACTCCACTGAATAGTGATCAAAAAGCAAAAATTCCCCTTTTGGGAGAGATAGGTGATTTGGAATCAATAGTGCTGCATCATGACATCGACGAAATTCTCATCATTGACAAACTCATGGATAGAATGACAATATTGGGCCTATCAATGGCATTGCAACCTCATAAAGTGAGGATTCATGCGGTTAGTGAATATGATGATGTGATTGTTTCTCACATAGCCGAGGAGATTTCCGGCATTTCGCCTGCCATACCGAAAGTGAATTTGAGAATTTTTCGCCATAGACTCCTTAAGCGCTTGGGCGATGTCGCACTATCCCTTTTCTTTTTGAGTCTTGGTCTCCCACTCGTATTTTTGTTGTCCGATCATCCAATATCATTCATGAAAACCATGATTGATGTACTTTTTGGGAAGATGAGCATCGTTGGTGTATATTCACGCCTTGCATTATTTCCTGATGCATTGCCCGGAATGACCGGATTGGCTCACATTGGAAATACCGGTGCCATGTCCGATTCAGCGATTCATGATTTGGATGCACATTATATTCGTTTTCACACTCCGGGCCTAGACCTGGAAATACTCTTGAAACATTTTGTAAGGAATGGTTTACGTGGCTTCAAACTTCGTTCTTGAATTCGAAAAACCAATAGTAGAACTCGAGCAGAAAGTCAGCGAAATGCGTGGACTTCCCAATGCATCTGAAATAGAATCTCAGATCATTGAACTTGAGGCCAATATCGAAGAATTGCGTTCAAACATTTATGCTCATCTCACTCGTTGGCAACGCGTGCAAATCGCTCGTCATCCTGATAGACCATATTCATTGGATTATGCCCATTTCACTTTTGCTGAGTTTGTTGAGCTTCATGGAGATCGTGGATTTAGGGATGACCCCGCCATCATAGGTGGCTTGGCAAGACTTGATGGCATGCCCGTCATGGTAATCGGACATCAAAAAGGTCGCGATACAAAATCCAATCTTCACAGAAATTTTGGGATGCCCAATCCCGAAGGATATCGAAAAGCAAAGCGACTCATGCTCTTGGCAGAGAAATTCAATGTTCCCGTGATATGTCTTTTGGATACTCCGGGAGCATATCCCGGAATCGAAGCCGAAGAGCGTGGGCAGGCACAAGCAATTGCAGATAATCTTCTTGTCATGTCCGGACTTCGCACACCTATCATCATTTGCATCATCGGCGAAGGAGCTTCCGGCGGAGCACTCGGCATAGGAATCGGAGACAGGGTGTTGATGCTTGAGAATTCTTGGTATTCTGTGATAGCGCCTGAATCTTGCTCAAGTATTTTGTGGAGAAGTTGGGACTTCAAGGAGCAAGCCGCAGAAGCATTGAAACTCACTGCTCCGGATCTCCAACAATTTGGCATCATCGATCGCATAGTGCCGGAACCTGTTGGTGGAGCTCACAGAGCACCGATTGAGATGTTTGAAACATTGAAGTCGATTCTCAGCGAAGAATTACAAGCACTCAATAAGAAGGACCTGACAACATTGGTAACGGAAAGGCGCGACAAGTTCGCATCCATGGGTGTTTGGACGGAGTCCTAAACACAGTGAAAACAAAAACCATCGTATATGTTGTCAATGCAAAAGTGCCGGAGGAGATTAGAGCAGAAAAAATCTGCACTACTCTTGCTCAGGCCGGACACAAAGTGATCGTGGTTTGTAAATGGTCCGGGGAAAGCAAAATCCGAGAACAAAAAAACGGATATCTGATTCTACGCATCGGTGAAGGAAAAGGAAAACTTTCAGCATGTTTTCCCGGCAATCCTGTTTGGACATCTGCATTGAAATCCGTGATGAATGAATTCCGGCCAACTGTCTTAATTT
>JBJTFZ010000200.1:0-28221 GCA_046093685.1 bacterium | reverse complement strand
TCCAATAACAAACTGTCATTTGCTTTGTTGACAATTGGTTTGATGCAAGGATCTTTACTTGAAAACTCAAGAATTCTCAGCCATGGCTGCAATGTTTCTCCAATGAGTGGCGTGAAATGTAGATTCGCTGATACTCGTTGTTTGTCAATGCAGTTTTCCAACTGAAGCCGTATCGTGTCTCCGAATCTTTTTAGTGCTATTCCACAATCGGTTGATGATACTGAGTCCAAGCTCAATGCACTGTATTCATGCAACAATGAAAGATCAAATGTCGTGCGATCATTCAGTGGTAGGTTCAACTGATTATCTATGGTGAATGACTTGATGATTCCTGAATTCAATGGATGTTTGATTGTGTCCTGCTTCCAAATCATCTCATAAGGATTTGAAATAACATTGATGTTCCATGTCAATGTATCGCTGCTTCCACATTCATGATCAACAATGATGCGTATCGGAATCAAGCCTGCATTATTACTCCGATATTCTATGTCGATTGAATCAATTCCAAAAGCTTTCATGTTTACGAAATTCGGTTTTGCGGAAAATCCGCTATCCAAAGATCTGATGCTTATCTTACCTGATAATGAGTTTTTATTGATGAATCTCATTGTTTGATTCGTAATGACGGCTTTACAGATTTCAGTGCTTGTGTCAAGACGGTATGTGATATTCGGTTGCATGACATTCACAATGCAATGAGCGATGCTCAGTGAACCGCATTTATTTGAGAAAGAGACTTGATACTTTTTGATTCCCAAAGACATTGTTCCTTTGAAGGTAAAAGGAACATATGCAACTGAATCCGCAAGCACCATTATGCTATCCACGGTAGATGTAAGAAGCGGATCAGATACGGATACGATTCGCATGAGAACATCGACATCGGAGGAGTTTTTGATTGGAAATCGCAATACGGTTGAAGCTCCCGGGCAAAGCGTGACCGTATCCTGTATGTTTTGTGCTGAGATTAATAATGAATCTATCACATTCACCGTGACTGTATCGAATCGAATGCAACCATTTGTATCAATGGTTTTCAAAGTATACTTTGTTGTCATTGGTGGGAAAGCTTTTGGATTCAAACAGTCCGAGCATGACAATCCAGTTGTCGGACTCCATGAAATACTTTGAAGTGAATCTTTCGAAACTACTGACAATTGCACAGTGTCTCCAGCACAAATCAGCGGAATATTTTCAAATGCAGGAGCAGGTCTATCGAAAGCAATGATCGTAACAGACTCAGAACCTGCGCAACCACTTGCATCTGCAACATCAACAGTATAGACGCCCGATTCTTTCACTGTGAGAATTGAAGTATTTCCGCCCGGTATGATGACTTTGTTTTTTCGCCATTGATATGAAACGAAGTTTCGCGATGTGGCATCAAGCTTTACGGAGTCTCCCGTGCAGAATGACAAATTCCCGGTTTTTTCAATGTAGGGTTTCAATGGCAAAATGCCGATCTGCATTTTTGATAGGAATCCATCTCTACCATTTGTATTTGCGTTGCTTCCAGGAACCTGATTTCCATTCACGGTCCCGCCAATATAGATGGCACCTGATTGGTCCACATGAATGCCATTTATCTGATCTTCATCATCATTCCCAAAGAAAGATGAGAACACGAGGATATTGGCAAATGCATTCAGCTTTGTGATAAACCCATCCGACTTCTTGATTGTTGAATCGGATGCATCATCCGTCAATGGAAAATCATTCGAACTCGTTGTGCCTGTGATATACGGAGCTGCGCATACATCCACTCCAAGCCCTGTGATATAATCATCTCCTCTGCCTCCAATAAGGGAGGAGAATTTCAATGAAGCACCAGGAACAGGATCCAGTTTTCCAATGAAACCATCATAGATTCCGCCATTGTATGTTGTGTCAAATGCTGCTTTCGTAACTGGGAATTTTACTGGACTAGGATTATTTGCATCAGCTATGCCACTTGAATTCGTGTATCCTGCAAACAAAATATTTTGCGATGTTTCGTCAAATACTAGTCCTGTGATGCGTTCATATCCGCTTCCACCAATCAATGTGGAATACTTCAAACTATCCCCTTTTGATGAAAACACCGCCACGAATCCATCACTAAGACCAAGATGTGTAGATTGAATTGCCCCGCTTGTCGTTGGAAACAATTTATCACTCGCAGTTTCTCCGGCAATGATCACATCACCGCTTTTTGAAACAACAACTTTGTATGCAATGTCCAAGTCATTTCCGCCAAGCACAGAGCAAAAACGCAAGTCGTCAAATCCCTTACCTTCCGGTGATATCTTTGCGATAAAAGCATCCAAAGCTCCACCATTATATGAAGTATCATAAGCAAATGGAGTTTTGGGAAATGTATGTGGATTCTTGCTCAATATTCCTGTTGTACCGGCAATGAACATATCCCCTTTTTCATCCAGCGTTATCGCATGACCAATGTCTGTTGTCATGCCTATCAAGAAAGTGCCGTACAGCAATGATGTTCCGGAAGCATTGACCTTAATCACAAAAACATCTTCATCTGAAATCTTTTTTTCTGTTTGAATCGCATTTGGAGTAGATGGGAAATCCAGCGATGTGGTGCTGCCCGTGATGCAGGCTTGTCCAAGATTATCGACCGCGATTGAAGTTCCTCTTTCAACCTGCGCACCACCGATGCGTGATGAATAGAGTATGTTTTTTCCTGTGGAATCAAACTTTGCTAGAAACACATCTTTTGGGATGGGGTTATTCGAAATGTATGCACCCGTGGATATGGGATAATCTGGAGATTCGGTTTCTCCCACCACATAAATATTCCCGATTTGATCAAGCGTTATGGCATTGATGGTTTCAGCCGAGCCACCACCTATGAATGTTGTGAATTTGATTGGAATAGCCATTGCTTGTTCCGACTTTTCTTCTTTTCCATTGAAAGATATTCTCCCGGCCGAATGAAGGATGCCCCGCGAAGCATATATCTGATTATATGAATCTTTCAGAAGTGGGCTTGGAATTGGAATGTGGATGTCACCTGCATGAACATATACATCTCCGGATAATGCATCAAGAGAGATTGAATCAGCACCCTCGATGTCAAACATCATGTCTTTTACTTGATGTTTATCCATCGTCCAGCGAAGCAAATTCGATTGACCGATATCAAATGCATACAACAATGCGCCGCTTTCATCCTTGAAAGAGAGATCCCGAACAACATGCTCTTGAATTTGATGGGATGTGGCATGTATCACATTGCGTGCATGCACTATATCACCCGGGATGATGTCATTGGGAATTCGTTTGCTTTTTAGCCTGAAAACATGACCGCCCTTTGGGGTATGAACATCAATCAACAATCCATTGCGTTCAAACCAATAGGTGACATTCCCCATTTGCATATATCCATGAACGAATGAAGGGTATTGTCCTGAATTCAGGACAATACCCTTCGGGAAATGAAAGTCATTATGCTCTCTGGCATTGATTTGTGTAACAATCAACAGAGAGAGAAGCATCAATACAATCGAGCTTGACAGACATTTTGGAATGCCTGCGTGAAATCTAGAAGCCATGTATTTTCTTCGGAATGAAATAGACCTTGTCATACTGCAAACAAGGTTCCTACGAAAATACCATTGGAAAAGCAGAGAACAAAGCAATATTGAGTTTCAACGGAAATCTCAACCTTGAACTTTTTCACCCACCCAAGCACCAACCATGGCGAGAACACCTCCCAAAATCAATGCAAGCATGATTTCATCAAAACCGGGCGGCACAAGCGCAAGTGTCAGAATGTCAACATTGATCACAAGCGTGAACAAACCTGCCAAGGCGGCTTCCATGATGGTTATTCCTGCTGATCTATACCCAATCAAAAACCCGGTGATGAAAAGCCCGATCACAAATGCGATCATCAAAGGCATAAACTCAAAACCAAGAATGATGATAAGCAAGGTTGAAACCAAAATGGAGACCATTACCCCGAGAATCGTTCCTGCCAAAACCCAACCCCATTCCAAATGATTGGCTTCCTCACCCGATTCCATAGTGCCTTGCAACATCTCACCGGCCCATGCACCGGCAAAAGATAGCATGATTCCATTCAATCCAATCAACAGAATATGCTCCGGATGAATGTCGGCAAACCCTTGCAAATTCAACCCGGGAAGGAAGAAATACAATGCTATGCTCACAATAACGGATGAAATGACAGGCTCAGAAATCGTCTCACCTTTTGAGAGCAAACCGGCAACCATGCCGGTCAAGATGAATCCTGACAATAATGAAAGAACGGGAAATGGCAATGCGGCAAAGGTTGTTCCACTCATCCATCCCAAACCGAAGACGGCTATCAAACCAATGATGAGTGAACCCGCCACACTTTTCAGATCCAATGAACCAGTTATGCCATTGCTCATGTGAGAATCCTTGAAAAATGAATATGAATAACGATAAATTCAGGAAATTGCATCAAAGAATACACTAAATAGTGCATTGTCAAGCGAATACGCAAATTTTTTTGCAAATCCCGACGATGATGCATGATTTTTGCAGACATCTCGAATACTCACAATCCGGATTTTCATGCGCATCCAAGATCATATCGGCAAAATCACTTGGACGATGATGGACAAAGCCTTGTTCATGATCTATGGGTTGGTCAGACTCTATCAAGTGAGCCTGATGGACCCATCCGAATTTGGTTTATTCGCCCTTTTGGATGCAATCATCATTGCAATTTCCACGCTTACAGACAGTTTTGCACTAAATGGAATTGTCAAATATGGCTCAAGACCGAGCGAAAGAGCCAAATTCAATGCTCTGATCATCTTATCTCACATTGGAATTTCAGCCGTCCTATGCGGTTTGATATACTTCTCACGATTCTCTTTGGCCGAAATTTTCAATGAGAATGGCATCATCGTGATTGCCGAGTATGTTCCATTGCTCATGGCATTGACTCTCCCCCGCTTGTTCTTCATCAAATTTCTTCTTCGTGAGACAAAAATGCGGGAAGTGTTCATTGCAAATGGATCTTGGTTTTTTTCAATGATCGGCCTCACTTTGTTTTTGGGTATGCAATCACACTCTCTCTCACTCGAGGACATGATTTTGATTTCCTGCACTGGGACAGCGCTTGGCTCCATGATAGGTGGCCTATTGTCTTTTTCATTGATTGAACTCTCCACTCCCAATCGCAAAGTGTTTGGCGAGTTTTTCACATTTGGTGCTTATCAGGTTGCATGGAATATTCCGGCAACAATAATGCGCCATCTTGACTTGTACATTGTTCAATTTTTCTTTGGAACGGCGATAGTCGGAATATTTCAGTCGGCAAAGACACTATATCGATTTTTTGAAGCATTGATAGACGGCATCAGTGGTTTGTATTATCCTGCACTTGTCCGAATGCATTCTCGCGGGGACATTAAGGCCGAACATGCAATGACTTCAAAAATCATTTCCTTCACGATGTTCGGAATGGTTTTCATTGTTCTCGCATTCAGCCTGGGAATCGGCGAGTGGTTGGTGTCAACATTCTTGAGTTCCAAATACATGATGGCATATCAGCATTTTTCTTTGTTGATGTTATGCGCCATCATTCTCCCAATGATGATCACGGCAATTATCTATATCACGAGAGATCACATGAAGGCTCTCCTCATGAATGCCGTCATAAGTTCTGCGATGGGCATAGTTGTCTCCGTGATCATTGGTATGAGCGGCCATTCGGAATTAGTGGCTTTGGGTACAATGAGTTATACCTTCACCTTTTCCATCATTGGCATCTTCTATGCAATGAAGCAAGGCATTTTCTTCCCTAAGGACTTTTTCAGAGCAATACCTGATTCATTACAGTATGTTCAATCTTTGATGCACAAGAAATGAGCAAACTTCTTGACATCATACTTCCTACATACAACAATCGCATAGAATTGTTTGAATGCTTGAAAGGTTTTGAAGTTCAGACAATACAGGATTTCAGACTGATTGTTTGCATTGATGGATCAACCGATGGAACTCATGCTGCATTAGAACAATATTACGCGAAAACAGATTTGAATATCTTGGTTGTACAGCATGTTGACGGAAATAATCATGGTAGAAATGCGACAAGAAATCTTGCGCTTCCTCATGTCAATGCATCGTATGTTGTGTTCCTTGATACCGATGCCATTCCTGCTCCTGATTTTCTTCAACAGCATTTATTGATTCTGCAAAAACAAGAATGTATTTCCGCCGGCGACTTGATGTATGTCAATGCTGATTCAAATCGGTGGGCCGCATATTTACATACGAGAGGAAAGAAAAGATTTCCTCACAATGCTCTGATTCCATTTCAATATATCACAACCGGCAATCTTGCAATGCCGTTGAGATATTTTGTGGAAATTGGGGGACAAGACTCAGCAATGAGAACTTATGGAGGAGGCGACACCGAATTTGCATATCGTTTGCATACTCACTTCTCCCCAAAGGTTTTTCATGCCCAAAAGGCAATTGCACATTCTATCATGCAGAAAAGTGTGAGTGATGCACTGAATCAGATGGAGGAATTCGGGTCAGGAAATTTGCGATATATCAGATCAAAACATCCTGAATACACAGAGATATTCAAGATGGGTTTGGTTCTTGGAGAGAGTTTTTATTCTAAACTGATACGCATTGCACTGCATCCGTTTGCGGGATATATTTCTGAACACATGGTGAGAGTTTTACCGGCGGGTATGTCCAATGTGTTTATGTCTCATGCAGTGTTGAGTAGAATATTGAAAGGATTTAGAAAAGGACAGGAATCACATCATGCATGAGATTTCATGACTGCGATATTATGAGCAAGATCTCCTGAAAATACACCGGATCCACTAACGATTATATTGATTCCCGCATCAATCACTTCTTTTGTCATGTCGGGTTTCACGCCCCCATCAATCTCCAATTCAACTCTTTCAAGACCTTTTCCATCAAGATGCTTACGCAATCTTCGGGCTTTGTCAAGCACATGGGGTATGAAAGCCTGTCCACCAAAACCCGGATTTACGGACATCAACAATATAAAATCCACATCGGATGCTGCTTCAAAAGCATATTCGATAGGCGTTGATGGGTTTAAAACTATACCTGCCTTTTTACCCAAATCTTTGATCATGCCAACTGTTCTGTGCAAATGCGTGCATGCTTCAACATGAACTGAAATCCAATCAGCTCCTGCTTTTGCAAATGCGGGGATATATGCATCGGGATTGCTAATCATCAAATGACAATCCAAGGGCAGAACAGTGTGTGGTCTGATTGCCTCAACAATCAATGGGCCTATCGTGATATTTGGAACAAAATGTCCATCCATCACATCCACATGCAAAATATCAGCACCGGCTTTTTCACATCGTTGCACTTCGGACTTCAATTGCGAGAAATCCGAAGAGAGCAAAGATGGTGCTATGAGGATTGGATGCTTCATTGCAAGATATTATCAATGTTGAATATTCAAAGGAATCACATGCATGTTCATACCGGAACGAACAGTGACGGAATATGCGCCGGATGGAAAATCATTTGCATTGAGTTCAAAACGATGCATTCCGATTGCGCCGGGATATAAGCGTTCATGCACCAATCGACCCGACATCAATTCTGAAACTTGCAAACTAATGGCCTGTGAATTTTGAGCATCAAAGGAAACAATCACAAATTGTGTTGCAGGATTTGGATATACAAACACAGCATCTTGTTGAACAATGTCTTCTTTGATTGAGGTAACGATACTGAAATCTCTATCAAATCTTGGTACAAGTTTATAGCGTCTGCTACGGAAATCAGCACCTATGATGCCTCTCACAAAATCAACTTTCTCGCCAATCGTTGGCTTCACTCGATTTGTGACTTTTACGATACTGTCTCTTGTGGTGTATTTGAGCGCGCTTTCGTCCGTTTCCACTCGAATGCCCTTCGACATGTCTTGTTGAGCATTTTCATCAACGATGATGAATTCCCCGGTAAGCTGAGGAGATGATGGTTCAATTGTACCAATCACAATATTGGGAAACTCCACGAGCATGTCTCTCCATTGATCTGATCCTTCCACTCCACTTGGATTGGTTGTGAAATTCGCCGTGCTGAGTTTTACAGGTTGATATGGTGTATCGCTTCCAATAACTTCCATTGAATCGATATTTCCAAAAAACACAACACCACCGAATTCTTGCAAGCGAGAAGTGACGCGAACTTTTTGTCCGCGCTTCAAGAGCATCGCTTTCGAATTATTTCCTTGTCTGTAAAATGCAGCTCCTGAATATGGAGTAGAACCATCTTGAATGATTGCTCTTGCTTGATTTTGAAATCTGTCACCAAAAATATCCGAGGAATCACTCATCACAATCCCTTCTATGGTAACGGATGCTCCCTGCATGTTTCGTATCCCACTCACCGTATCAGGAATTTTTATATCTGAGATCTTTGGATAGGAGTCCACAACTTTGTAGAAGTAATCAGAAGTAACTGGAAGTCTGTATGAGGCTCCCGTTTCATCTGTGGCGCCGATGTAATACCTGACAATAGTACCTGCAGGTTGAGCGGGAATCACTCCGAGCCAACTTCCCGTTGGATCTTCCTGGGCAGGATATTTGACATATGTTTTTCCAGCATCCGTGGAAACATATAAAGCAATTTTATCAAATGGAACAAGATTGGTGCCGCTCAATACATCATAGATGATTTGCACCTGATCCTTGGAGGAAGGGAAAAGTTTTGATGGTCTTTGAGCAACCAAACTGATAATCGCAGGTTTTGGTCCTGCCTTTACATCCTTCTGCAATGCAGGTGCAATTGCATATGTGTATAATTGAGAGCCACCTCCACCCATTCCGCCTCCACCTCCACCGGCTATGAAATTCGTAGTGATGAAGCCTTCAACTTTGTATAAAGTTTGTCCTAGAGTATAAGGTGAGTATTGTGATTCCTCAATGAAATGATTTTTTGTCGTGAAATATCCCGATTGATCGGACATGGGAATTTCATTTCCTTTGCCATCGGAGAACATCAACACGGGTGAAGTGGAACTAATGACCACTGAATCAAAACTCACTTTTCTTCCAGCATATATTGAAGCAGTTGCGAGAGGATTTCTTCCTCGAGTCCCTTTGTAAAAGTCTGAGATCATGAGCGTTGGGACTGGATCGAGAGTAGCATTTTTTGAAATTGTTTTAACAGGTGTTGCAGCAATCAACTCAAGTGCGGGAAGTGATACTCTTTGCTGAGAAAATGCATCGAAATCATATGGCAATGTAGTCACGA
This sequence comes from bacterium, assembly GCA_046093685.1. Classification (GTDB taxonomy): domain Bacteria; phylum Bacteroidota; class Ignavibacteria; order Kapaibacteriales; family UBA961; genus UBA961. Next base: position 18,942 of record JBJTFZ010000200.1, on the reverse strand, counting down.
CTGCAGTACATTCAATCACATCACCGGAACGGATTTTGTCGAACTGAGTTGTTTTGCTCATTGTATCTCTCTGAAAGAGAGCAATGCCGGCTTTGGTGGATGCATTGGAGTCGGCATCTGAAATATATGTCAACCACCCTTTTCCCGTCAACATGATTGGCCTTCTGTCACCACCGGTTGCATTTATCAATACGGAAACCCCTGCTCTCCCACGAACGATGACAGTATCGCCATAATGCTGAGAAAGATACGAAGGTATGGACAAAGAATCCGGAGTGAGAACCGAAAGTTCTTTCACCGATTTATTGTCAGCTGAAAAGAGTGTTGCACTGCAAAAAATTACTGCACACAGTGAAAAGAAGATTTGTTGCAATTTCATTGATATTCGTTGGATTATTGAATGTTTTGCAATATAACAATTCAGCTTGCCACAAAGGGCTACTAACACTTTTCGGCTATTCGGAGTTTCGCTGTTCTGGCTCTGGGATTACGATTGATTTCCTCCTCACCTGCCTCAATGGGTTTATTGGTGAGAATATGAAGCGATGGGGATTGATCGGAATTTTTTGAGGCCAATTCTTTGAACACGTGTTTCACTATGCGATCTTCAAGCGAGTGATAAGATAAAATCACGATCCTTCCACCCGTTTTTAGCTTTGGAATAATGCCTCTAATGGTTCGTTCAAGAACATCCAATTCTGCATTCACAGCAATACGAATTGCTTGAAACACTCTAGCCAAGGATTTTGAAACGATATGGGGTGGAACGCATTCTTCGATGATGTGCCGCAAATCAAATGTTGATTGCAGAGGAGCCGCACGGCGGCGCTCAACGACCCGCCGTGCGATTATTCTTGCAAAAGGTTCTTCCCCGAAACCTCGCAGAATATGGTGGAGTTTACCCTCCTCAATGCTGTTCAGCAATTCTTCCGCCGTTTGTCCTTCCGGACCAAACCTCATGTCCAACTTTGTATTGAAGCGATAACTAATGCCTCTTTGCCCCTTATCCAACTGTCTTGATGAAACACCGAGATCCAATAATATCCCGGAAATACTTTCATTGGGTATGTCATCGTCAATCATTTCGACAAAATTCTTTTCACGCAACATCAATTGCTCGGGATGGCGCTCCAATATTTCGTGAAAACGCTCTTTGCAATGCAAGATGGCATCAGGGTCCGCATCAAAAGAGATCAACTTTCCATTTGCATCCAAGCGAGATAGTATCTCTGCTGTATGACCTCCCCCGCCAAGCGTTCCATCAATATATGTTCCAGCAGGTCCGCAATGCATGAGTGCATCAACACATTCATGCAACATTACCGGCAAGTGATAATCATACTCTTGTAGACTTGGATTGCCTTCAACTTTAGGCCTCCGCTTGGACTTGTATTGTTTTTTACTGCCCATGCGGACGCTGCATCACCTGTGAAGCAACCTGCTCATAACTTGCTTCAAACTTTCCAAGATAAACGTCAAACTCTTCGGGTTGCCATAATTCAATGTGATCTATCATGCCTACTATGACCACTTTGCCATCAATGCCGGCAAAATCAAGATATTTTTTTGGAACAATGATTCGCTGTTGCGCATCAAGTTCAACTTCTTCACTCCAAGCAAGAACGGTGCGAAGAAAAAATCTACTCTGCTCATCATATTGATTGAGCTTGGCATATTCTAGTTCATATCTACGCCATTCATCCAAAGGATATGCAGCGACGCAACGATCCGATCCCCTCGTAAGCACAAATGTATTGAGTGCCTCGGGGGACAGAGCCCTGCGCATTTTCGCCGGAATATTCACTCGACCCTTGGAATCGACCGAATATGTTTCCTGTCCTTTGTAAAAAGCCATGATATAATTGAATAATCCGTTTTTCGGCGAACAGAGATGGATGCATCAGAAAGTCTCAGTCATGCGCGGAGTAGGGATTACCACCACCGCTACATGCATGCAAGTGTGCGGATCAATAAAAGTGCATGCCTTCCACACACATTTTCCCACTTTGAGCTTTTTCTGAATTTCATCCCCCACTTTCACCCACAATTTTGACACAAAACTCACGAATCAAACGGACTTCACCAATTGTTTTTTCTTGATTTGCCATCTTTTACAAAATATCCGGATATACAAGAGATCATCAACAATTTAACTGCCGTTATATTTTTATGAATTACAAACAATATGCATACTGCCGGATGAGTATTGCAATGCATTGATTTTAATGGATTTAGGAATTAGAAGGATAACTTTGGTTTTGCGGAGGTGGGTACGATAACATGGGAAAGGGGATGTTTTTTGTTCAGTTAAACTCGACTTCCAGTTGACCAGAATGTAATCCCAAAGAACTTCCTCATGGCTGCTGCATGCCTTAAATCAAGGAATTCCGGCTACACGCAAGATAATGGCTTCCCTCCACGATCATGCGAACACACTGAACATTTCAAACATCCCCCACTTTCTCCCACTAAGATGTTACAAAAAAACAAAAGTTTTTTTGAATGTGCAACGGTAAAGATTTTATCTCGCTATTTTTTTCAACAGCATTTGATTTACGGCTTGAATTTTGAAAATAGACCATAGATCTATACCCGTGAAATTCAATCCAGGCTTGAGTTTCTTTAAGAAAGGGAAAATGGATTGCAAAAAGACGGGAATTACAGGGAGGAAATGACTTGAGAAAGTGATGGCATATTGAGGGCTTTTGCCAAGGTTTTTGCGGCTTTTTTATACTTGTTGGATTCGGATTTTCGTGTTCCGGAAAGGAGATGCGCGATATTGGCTATGGTGAGTAATTGATATTCCCTACCAAGATCGACACTTGATTTGGCAGCGGTTTGCAAGTGTTTCCATGCTGGCAATGCGTCATCTACCGAGAGGTGATATGAGGCATAGGCATTATCGAGCAAGCAGTTGATGATGGGATCATTGATTTTTTTGGAGATGTTTTCCGATTCTTTGAGGAATACGATGGCGGTTGTCCCATCTCCAACAATAAGTGAAATTCTTGCCATGAGCAATGAGAGCATTGCTTCATCTCTTTTTGGGATTGATCCCGCATGCAATCCAAGGAATTCATTTCCGATTGAAAGTGCATGATCATATTTTTCTTCTTCACATGCCGCAATAATTTCTCTTTCCATTGCAGTAGAGTCCGGCTTTATGATATCATGCAATTGTTCTTCATTTCCATCTTCGAGTAATTGTTCAACAATTTCCGTCTGCTGAGCGGTGGGGACATTCAAACCAAATTCTTCTCTCAATTCAGCTCCTATCCTCGTACGATTGAGCGTCATATCGATTGGTGCTTCCTCACCTTCCAAACTAAGTTGCCTGATATTTGAATCATATTGTCGCAATGCAAATCCACTTATGCTTGGCATTGACATATGTTGCGATGTTTGCGCAATCTCCAGCAAACCATGCTGAACCACTTCATGTTCTCCTGCACCATTTGCATGCGCTACGATATAAGGCGTGATTTGTGATCTCTGCACTTCATCCAAACCTTCTGCCTGCTCTTTGAGAACATGCATCATTTGACTATGTATTGCAGTTTTCTCTTCATACTCAAGTGAGCGTTCAAAGTATTCACGGTAAAATGTTTGCGTGAATTCAAACAATGTCGTTTTAATTCCATATCGATCATGTGGTCCAAGACTTCTCAATACTCCGGTCTTGGCTTGCACTCTTTTGATCCTGCGTATTGCAGTGACTATATCCGTATTCAATAGTTTCGAAATAATGAATGCACTGCTCTCGATTCCTTCTGCGGCACAGAGCGAAAGCAACATGATTTCTTCTTCATTGAGATTTTCGATCAACTTCGAAAAAGCCGCATGAACACTGGATGGAAGAAGATCTCCGCGAATGAACTCCTCCTTTACCGAACCATCGTCCTTGAAAGGGGTAACTTTTGTGAAGTACCGTACATACTCAGTCACAACACTGGGAATGCCGGAAGTTTTGCCATAGAGGATCGTTTCAAATTCTTTGTTTCCGGAATATCCATGAAGCATTCTGACGCACAATTCATGTACCTCATCGGATGTGAAAGCCTCCACATCGCAAAAACGGTAAGCTTTTCCTTCTTCTTTAACTGTACGAAGCACACTGAGAAGTGGAGACAATGTTTCTTCCGCAACACTTTTTCTGTATGCTATCACCAGCATGATTGGAAGTTTTGAAATATTTTCCGTGATTTTTTCAATAAGGAGAGCAGACTCTGCATCACACCAATGCATGTCATCCAAAATCAGAATCAATGGATTTTTTGAAGCCCACTGTTCGAGTGTTTTATAGAATTCCAGATAGAGATCTTTCTTCTCAGACTTATCTTCATTCTTCCCTTCTGCTTTCTCTTTTTCATTTTTATAAAGCTGAACATCCCTGTTGATTTCTTTGACCGCATCAACCAAATCACCGAAATACGGAACCGATGTCAGTAAAGTCATCCCAATATTGATTGCAAGTTTTTTCTTTGGGGTCATCACTGTTTCTGATGATTTCAATTCTTCAATCAAACGAAGAAAAGGCCCCAAGGGTTGCAACATTCCTACCTGCATGGTGCCCACAGGGGCTTGGCATGCAGCCATTGACACAAGAGCTTTGTCTTGTTTTTGCATCTCTTGCTCAAATACACGGAGAACTGTGGTTTTTCCAAAACCGGTTTCTCCCGATACGAATACAACAGACCCTTGCTTCTTCTTCAGACGATCAACTGAAGCATGTAGCAAATCGAGAGTTTTTGCTCGGTGTATGGTTATGGTATGTTGTTCCATGTGTACCAATGAATTAAGGGAGTGCAAGATACGGAGATTGGTAGAGAAAAACAGCGTGAAAAACAATAGCGGGACATTTGTCCCGCCATGATTGGAAATAGGTTATTCGGCTTCTTCTTCATCAATGCCGGATTGTTCTGAATGATCATTCGGAACCGCAAAAGGTGGCAATTCAAGCATTGCCTGATTTTCGCCGGATGGCAATTCCTGAACATCTCGAAGAGTTCTTTCGATGGCTCTTGAGCGAACACCCGCTTTGTCAATTTCAACAGCGGCCGATTCCAACTTTTTCCGAGTGGCTTCCAACACCGCGCCGAATTTTCCGAATTCATTTTTGACGGCACCAAGCAATTGCCATACTTCGCTGGAACGTCTCTCGATCGCCAAATGACTAAATGCCAATTGCAAGGTGCTGAGATAAGCAACAAGTGTGGTTGGCCCCGTTACAACAACTTGATAATCCCGACGAAGCGTATCGGTCAAACCGGGCTGATGAAGAATTTCGGCATAGAGACCTTCCGTTGGAACGAACATAATCACAAAATCTGTCGTTATGGGAGGATTAAGATATTTTGTGGAAATGGTTTTTGCATTTTCCTTCACAACATCTACGAAAGCTTTTCTCGCGGCATCCAATTCTTTCGGAGTAATTGATCCTACGGAATCATAAGCATCCATGAGTCTTTCATATACTTCTATTGGAAACTTTGAATCTATCGGGATGAGTACATTTTTTCCATCATCTTGTTGATTGGGGACTTTCACGACGAATTCAACTCTTTCCTGCGAACCTTTTTTGACAGCGATGTTTTCATCGAATTGTCCGCGAGTCAGAAATTCTTCGAGGAGATTTCTCAACTGAACTTCTCCAAAAATTCCTCGTGTTTTCACATTGCTCAACACTTTCTTCAAATCACCCACACCCGTTGCCAGATGCTGCATTTCACCTAAACCCTTATGGACTTGTTCAAGTCTTTTGCTGATCAAATCAAAAGATTCATTGAACCTTTTTTCCAAACCTTCTTGGAGCTTTTCATCAACTGTTTTTCGCATTTCTTCAAGTTGTTTTGCATTGTCTTCTTGAAGTGTTCTCAATTTAGATTCCATCGTTCCTCGAATCTCGCTGAGTTTTTCATCCGTGTTCTTGCGAATGCTTTCTTGCTTTTGAACAAGATCATCGAATTTCACTCTCTGCATTTCATTGAGATCTTTCACACTTTCTGAAAAGCGGCTTTCGAATTTCGACAAAGCATTTTCTTGTTCTTGTCGAGATTCACGAAAAGCACGAAGATTTTCCTCGCGGTTGCGACCAAATTCCTCTCGAATGAGAGGATCCATGCGAGAAATGTCTGCATCGAGTTTTATGAGTTTGTCAAGTCCTTCACCTTGCGATGAAGCCTTTGAGTTTCGGAATGAAAACCATGCCGAAAGCGTGCACATGATCAGCACGAGAAAGAATAGTATTGGATTGATATCCATCGAATACCTCGAAAGATTGTTGAAAATATCCCCGAATGGATTGATTGCAAGGGTCCCAAGATTGATGCAATGATTCATGCACATGGGGGTAAATGCATGAACGACAATCGCCGCCGACAAAGCATTGAATACTTTGAGGGCGGCGATACACGATTTTGCGTATGTCTTATTGTATCAGCGTTGTCCGAGCCCGAACACTGATAACAAAATACCGCCTTTTTCTACGAAAAACGGAACAAACACCAATGAAATGATAGCCATCAATTTGATGAGAATATTCAATGATGGACCGGATGTATCCTTGAATGGATCTCCAACGGTATCACCAACCACTGCAGCTTTATGGGTATCGGAACCTTTGCCACCCAATTGCCCGGTTTCAATGTATTTCTTGGCATTATCCCATGCACCGCCGGAATTGGCCATGGAAATGGCCAACATCACACCCACGATCAATGCGCCAATCAACAGGCCGGCAACCATGTGTACACCAAAAAGCCATCCGGCAAGAAGTGGTGTGACAATCACAAGAAGTCCCGGAGCAATCATTTCTCTCAATGATGCTTTTGTTGAGATGTCCACGCATGTGCCATATTCGGCTCTTGCTTTTCCTTCCAATAAACCGGGGATTGTTCTGAATTGTCTGCGAACTTCTTCAATCATGCTGAATGCTGCCTTACCGACGGAACGCATTGTCATTGCGGAAAATGCAAAGGGCAAAGCGGCTCCCACAAAAAGTCCGGCCATCACGATTGGATCAAGCATATTGATGGTTGGCAATTGCGCTCTGGTCAAAAATGCCGCAGTCAAAGCAAGTGAAGTCAATGCCGCAGAGCCAATGGCAAATCCTTTTCCGATGGCTGCCGTGGTATTTCCTGCTGCATCCAAAGCATCTGTACGCTTACGAATGTCTTTGCCCATTTCCGCCATCTCTGCAATACCACCTGCATTGTCGGAGACAGGACCATATGCATCAATTGTCAATCCAACGGCGATTGTTCCAAGCATACCAATGGCTGACATCGCAATGCCATACATACCTGCAAAAGAAAATCCAATCACTACAGTGACAGCCATGATCAACATTGGAAGCACGGAAGAATTATAACCGAGCGACAAACCATAAATGATATTCGTCGCTGCACCTGTTTGAGATGCATCGGCAACTTCTCGAACAGGTGAATATCTGTGTGAAGTGTAATACTCAGTAATCAAGCCGATGGCAAGACCTGCAATCAAACCGGCTGCAAGCGTAATGAACACACCCATGTTAGTATGCATGCGATTTCCAAGCATGAATTCTCCCGGAAGCATGTTCATCGTGAAAGGATATAAAGCAATCAACATCAATATTGTTGAAATGATCAAGGCATTCTTCAGTGAAGATTCAACTTTCTCTTCTGATTTAGGACTCACAAAAAAGAGTGAAATCAAACTTGCAATAATACCCACGCCACTGACGAACAAAGGAAATAGCAAAGCGGATGTTCTTGCTTCACCTTCCAATAAGGCAAAAGAAGCTGCGCCGATTACCATCGCTGCACATGTCGATTCAGCCACTGATCCAAACAAGTCTGCACCCATGCCGGCAATGTCACCAACATTGTCACCAACATTATCTGCAATAACAGCAGGATTTCTTGGATCATCTTCAGGAATACCTGCTTCAACTTTACCTACCAAGTCGGCTCCTACATCAGCCGCCTTAGTATAAATTCCACCACCCACACGACCAAACAATGCAACGGAAGATCCGCCCAAAGCAAATCCTGAGAGAATCTCCATGATGAAATGCTGATCAACGGAAGGATGAAGAGTGATTAGACCCAAATACACTAGAATCAATCCCATGACAGCAAGACCTGTCAAACCAAATCCCATCACGGCACCTGACTCGAATGCAATGCGGAAAGATTTTTGCAATGAAATTCTTGCGGCGGCTGCGGTCCGAACATTTCCCTTGGTTGCAATCTTCATTCCGATATAGCCTGAAGCAACAGAAGTGCCCGCACCAATCAAAAAGCAAATTGCTGACCACAGACCAAGAGGTATTCCTGCATGATCATCATTAACTGTAAAAACAATAATGACGGCAAATAAAGCCATGAACAAAGCAAGAATGCGATATTCCCTCTTTAAAAAAGCCATCGCACCTTCCGCAATCGCAGAAGATATTTCGGTCAATTTGGCAACTTCTTCGGGAGATGAAGCACCGGTATCAATGGAAATGGCATTCACTCTTCGCGAGTAAAACAATGCAACAATCAGGGCTAATGTGCCCAAGGCAAGTATCAATCCAACTGTCATACAATGAGTCTGAAAAGTGGAACAAGTAATAATTCAACATGAAAAAAACGAAAAGAAAAGCCCGTTATTCAGGGCAAACTTCGATATGCAAATATACGAAAGGAGGCCCTTATCAAGAGGACAGTGGGGACAAATTGCATGGGTGCAAGAAAAGGTTGTGCTTTTTTTTCCAAGACTTTCTGTTTTCATTCATAGTGCGTATTTTTGCCCTTCTGTTTTGGTCTCCTAGCTCAGTTGGTTAGAGCGCTACGTTGACATCGTAGAGGTCACTGGTTCGAATCCTGTGGAGACCACCATAGCCAATCCCCGGATTGGCTATTTCCTTTTATACCCCAAAAATGACAACAGCCCTCAACCATTTGAGAGCTGTTGTTGTATCCTGACCCCTGAAAGCCAACATTACTGACCATCCCGAGATGCAGAATATCACCCTTTTCCGAATCACTGTGATCGTATGGCAACTTACAGGGATTGCGCATATTTCATACCCTAGAGAAACCCCATATTTTTTCTCAAATCAGCTTTTCATTAAGCGCCATGATATACGATGAAAGGGATTGCTCCTGACTGAGTTTGCACTTCTTCCTTAGATTCATTCTGTGGTTTTCGATGCTTTTCAGTGTTACCCCACAGATTGTGGCGATAGATTGTGTGTTCAATCCCATTCGAATGAGTTTGGCTACCTTCATTTCCATTGAGGTAATTGAAGGCATGATTGCTACTAACCGCTCAGCGAAGTTTGGATATGTTTTTTCGCAGTCAATCAAATATGCATCCAATGTGGAAATTCTTCTTTTACCCTTTTCCAACAAACGATGAAGTTGCTCCAAGTGAGTTGCGCGGTTGTTATTGATGTTCAACTTGTTCTCAACATACGATTCAATTTCAGAAAACACTTTTTCAAAATGATTGTTTCGTTCTTTGAGTGATTCATTTTCTTCGCGGAGTTGATTAATCTCCTCATGGACAGCGGTATTATATGTGTGTTTTCCGGAGTCAAGAAGTTTCATTTTCTCTTTTTGAGCATATTCTTCCAGCTTTTTGATATGGACTTCCGTTTCAAGAAAATGAGTTTGATTCTCCAGCTCCATATACTTAACGAGAAAATCAGAGCAGTCTTTCCATCTTTCAAACCGATATGCAACTTTCCGCATGCTATTAAAAATTGCTGCCTGAAAACGAATGATATCAAGTTCTTTTGCAAGATCAAAAGCTTGCATGAATGCGGCAATGGAAGATTCATAATCTTTCAAGGGATTATTTTCCCTTCCAAAAAATTCTCCTATCTCTTTGTGAAACTCAGCAATGCGTTGTTTAAACTGAGTGTTTTTATAGAATTCCAAACCATCTTGCATTATTGCAAGGGATCCGGCCCAATCATTATTGATTCTTAACAGATCTGCTTTTCTGATATATAGAGCCGCTTTATCATTTACTCCTTGATATTGCTGATAACTTTTTTCAGCCAAGTCAACATGGCGCTTTGCATTATCGAATTCATTTAGCAATACATAATTTCGTGCAAGGTTCACATGCGATTTAAATTGCAATTCAGCCGATGCACTAGCAAAAGATTTCAGTGATTGAGCTTGAACCATTGCCTGAGTGGAAGAAACATAATCACCTTGAAAGTAATACACGGATCCCTTCGTGAACAATGCCTCACAATGAATCATGTGATGAATTCCCAAAAACTTCTGTGCAATTAACTCAACTGCAATCAGTGCCTGCAAACATTCTGAGAAATGATTGTATGTTGCCAAATAATGAGAGGCCAATAAAAGTCTTGCTCTTGCATTTATCTCATGCAATCTGAACTTTGCAAATGCCTTGCAGTGTTTCTCGATTCTCTCTTGCATCTCCCCAGGGCTGAATGATTTTCTTTGCAGGAATGTATCGATGAACTTCCTAAATTCCAGTTTCATTTTTGAAGAGTCCCATTCATGCTCATCTAATTGCTGAGATAATTGCTCCAAATCCGAACTATTCCCTATGCGTATCAATTCTACAATCTTGAGAGATATCTCTTTGTGATTGATTTGCTTCTCGGACTTAACTTCTTGCTTGGTACTCATGAATCACCAAATAATCTGTAGTAAGTAATTCTCTGTGACATGCTTCCCCCATTACTCGTGAAATGTGCATATTGATTTCCATTCACCAAAGAATGATTTTCCGTAACTTTATGCTTCACAATATCGGAAATCTCCGTGAATTCTTGTCCAATATGCAATGGCACCATATTCGAACCAACCAAGATAGGTTTCACGCAACTTCTTCATTGTACCACATGCAATGTACATGTACTAGTACAATTGCCACAACAGGAAGAACTTGAGTCCTATTATTCAGCTGAATATATCATGAGTGAAGCAGAAACACTTGCTTCAGAACATCGTCGAATCTTTAGAATGCCGGAACAATTTTGGCTAGTTTCACAATTGGAGAAATATGGTTTGTCTAACGGTGCAACCATTTTGGATATTGGATGCGACAAAGGTTATTTCATTGATCAAGCAAGAAGATTTGGATATCAGGTTCAAGGCGTGGAGCCTTCGTATACTGCCAGATCATATTGCGTAAAGGCCGGAATTCAAGTTTATGCATCAATGAATGAAATTGATGGAAAGTTCGATGCCATAACCATGTGGCATGTTTTGGAGCACTTCACAAATCCGCAAGGATTGATTTCAGAATGTGCTAACAAACTTCGTACAGATGGACTTCTCTTTATTAGAGTTCCTGACTTTGAATCAAGATGGAGTAAGCTTTTGAGATCCTATTGGATTTGGTTTCAACCAAAGAATCACTATATCCATTACTCCAAATCTTCACTCACCATGCTCGTTGAACAGCATGGATTCGAAACCATTAAATGCATGAGTAGAAAGCCTAATAATAGCATCACATTCAAAGCTGGATTACTGGCCGACAATATGCTTCGAAAACATTTCAAGTATGGTCAATCTTTCAAAAAAATCCTTGGAAGATTGTATGAGCATTTTACGGGAGTTGAGATATATCTCATTGCCCGTAAAAAATAAAAAAGGCCTCATCAAACTTGAAGAGGCCTTGATCAATATTCATGACGGTTATTTTATCATGCCACGAAGTTCTGCAAAAGTCACTGACTTTGGTCGAACAATTGAAGATCCCAACATGCGGTGCACAAGAATTTGTGAACAAATTCCCATTGCTCTCGATACACCAAACATCACTGTATAGAATTCAAATTCTGTCATGCCATAATAATAAAGCAGTGAACCCGAAGCCGCATCAACATTCGGCCATGGATTCTTTGCTTTACCTTGCTCCTTCAATACCTCGGGAACAATCGCAAACAATTTCTTCATGAACTGCACATTGTCATCATTCAAGTCATGTTCTTCCGCAAATTGATGGAAAGCCGTAAAGCGAGGGTCGGTCACGCGAAGTACTGCATGTCCATACCCAGGAATGACTTGTCCTGAACCAAGGCGCTTGAAGCAATACTCACGCAATGCCTCATCCGTTGGGACGCCACCGAATTCTTGACGAAGATCCATGATAAAACGCAAGCATTCCTGATTCGCAAGTCCATGCAATGGGCCTGCAAGACCATTGAGGCCTGCACTTACTGAATAAAACACATCGGAAAGTGCTGAGCTGACAACATGGGAGGTCATCGCACTTACATTACCACCTTCATGATCGCTATGCAATACAAGGTACAATCGTACAAGATCTTGCCATGATGCATCATCACTGATTCCAAGCATATGCGCAAAGTTCGCACTCCAATCCAATCCGGATTTTGGTGCAATCAAATCGCCTTTTCCAAAGCGAATGCGATAAATCCCGGCTGCGATTGTAGTGACGCCGCCCAGCAATGTGACGGAATCCTCTAATGTCGCTTTCCATAATTCATCTTTGGAAGCTCCTGCTTCATATGCCTTGCGGAATGCAGACTCTTTCTCCAATGCCAAAATTCCGATGCTGAGCATCACCATGGGATGAGTGTCTTTGGGCAATGCCTTTAACACATCCCACACAGAATCGGGAACATTCGACCTTGAGGCAAATGCCGCACTGATTTCCGCTCTTTCTGCATCATTTGGCAATACACCGGTGCACAGAAGAAAGAATATATCTTCCGGAGTTTGTTTGGTCAATTCAAGAATTGGAATATTTCTGATGCGAAGTCCTTCATCTGCAGAAACAGAAGAGGTCTCGCAAAGCAATGCGGGAACAGCCCTCATGCCACCAAGCACTTGCTCAATGGCAACAGTGGAAATTTGTGTATCTCCATGTTCTTTGAGCAATGTTGTTCTCTCGGCACGAAGCTGGGGAAGTTTCTCGTCGAGTCGAGCTTTGAACAAGTCCATTAAAATCACCTGAAATGTTGTGTTATGAAAAGTCGAGCTGAGGTGCTATTAGGAATACCAACTACAACAAGCATGAATTCACGAAAGTTGCAGCCGCAAAGATAAGAAATATGAATGATTGTTCACGAAGAAATTGCGAGGGATATGGGTATTTCAGCTGACTTTGCGTGAATCACGGGATGGAACCTCGTTTTATCGACCGATAAAAATCGATTATGTCGCTTGCAAGCGAAGCCCATGAAAGTTCTTTTTTGAGGCGCCGAGCGCCTTCAATGCAGTGTTGAGAGAGTGACTGATCAAAAAAGGTTTTTATTCCTTGAGTGATGTCTGCCGGCGAAGTGCCCTTGAACAATACCCCCGCATCACCATGACGCAATGCCTCCGGCAATCCACCCACAGGAGTTGCCAGAATTGGTATTTCAAAATGATGGGCTATAGCCACTATTCCACTTTGAGTGGCTGTCACATAAGGAAGAACGCATGCATCGGCCGAGCAAAAGAACAGGGGTGTTTCGGTATCTGAGATATATCGAATATGTGCATGAATACGCGCTTCCAATCCGAGTTCTTTGATTTTTTGCTCATACGAATCAAATGATCCATAGATCTCTCCCGCAATAACCAGATGCGTAGATTCGGGCAATGATTTCAATGACTCTATCAATTGCATGAGTCCTTTGTATTCTCTAATGAATCCAAAAAACAAAAGCAATTGTTTGTCCGCAGGAAGACCCAATTGTTTTCTTGCTTCTTGTTTTGAAACAGGAATTCCAAAATGAGTATAAATTGGGTGCTCTCTTCGTAGAATCGGTTTGTTCAATTTCATTGATTGAAGATCATGCTCAACGGCATCGCTAATGGCAATCAAACCATCATGTGCAGCGAGCATGAATTTCGTAAAAGTTTTGTCACCCGGTCTTGGTTCATGAGGCAGCGCATTGTGCACAACGCATAATTTCACGCAATTTTTTTGCATTCTTCTTGCTACTGTACCAAATGCCGGACCCATGAACGGCATCCACAGCTGTGTGAGAAGCATATCCGGCGCACTTGCATTGATCATTGAAGCTACTGACAACCAATTGAGGGGATTGATGGTATCGAGAACGCGCTTTGCAGGGATGGGATCCGCAGTGTCTCCCGCATCGATGAATTGGGAAGAACCCGGAAAAAGAATATCAGGATATTGCCGGGTGAATGTATATGCTGTTTGATGATGCCCCAACTCTTCCAGCGCTCGATACAATGCCGCATTGAATTGCGCAATTCCACCACGATATGGATAAAACACCGAGAGATATGCAATATTCAAAGCGCTTTCATCACTCATGTGAGTTGCCTGATGATTGCTTCATGAACGCGATCAACAGAGAGATCATGCATGCAAGAACGAGTCCGCGTGCAGGTTGTTCCATAATAACATTCACAACCTGTTGAAGGCTCTAAAATTTCTCCATTACCAAACACATCGAATTCATGTTTATTGAAGATATTGTTGAAGAGCACCATCTTTTTTCCCAAACCAAGCGCAATGTGCATGGTCATGGAAACTGCCGTGACAATCACATCAGCATGGTATGCAATAGCGAGATATTGATGAAGAGGATAAGAGCCGGCATAGATTGCGCCGGTTTCATTATGCAATGTTGCATTCATGATATGCTCATCCGCACCACCAAGCAATAATGGTGCATACCCATCATTCTGGAGCCGTGAAATCAACTCCCTCCAATTTTCCACCTGCCAAAGACGAGTGGGCCAACGAGATCCTGCGCCTGTATTGAGACCAATGATCTTTTTTCCATTTGCTTTGTCTTTGATATATGAAAAGTTCTCAATCCATTTTTTATCTACATTGAGAATGTAGGATTCATTGTCATAACTCAAGCCACAAATTTCAAAGATCTCTTGAAGATAACTCTTTGTGTTTGCTTTCGACAATCCATCAAATAAGCCGGTCAACAACTTGTGTTCAGACTCCCTGTTCGCAATTGAAATATGTCCGTCCTTCCAGATGAATCCACGCTTCTCTGTTGCATTGCATTCAGATAACAACATAGCAGCTTCTTCATCCTTGCATAGGTTAATGGCAATGTCGAAATGTTGTCTTGTGATGATGAACACATCCTCGAATGCGAATTCACGAATCGCATCAATGGATTGCTCCGGCAAGACATCTGGATATCGAGTGATCCATGTTATATGGCAACCCGGATACAACTTTCTATATGCTTCAATCAAAGGAGTGGTGCGTATAACATCGCCAATAGCACCAAGTTTAATGATCAATATGCGCTTTGAAATGGTAGTATATTCGGTGCAACCCGGACATGTCTTTCCTGATTTTTTGTTTGGCCCACATGGCATATCGCCACGAAAATGTATGCAGTCGAAATGAATGTCTTGTATTGTCATTGCTTTGAATAGAGGAATGCCGAGCATTGCCGAATAGTGTGAGAGAATCATGCTATCTTTGCACAAATCATTGATAGCCAATCGCCATGAAGAATGTTCTGATCATCGCTTATTATTTTCCCCCGTCGGGCGGGCCCGGTGTTCAACGAGTATTGAAACACATTCAATACTTGAGGGATTTTGGTTGGAATCCTATTGTGCTCACTGTTTCAAACGGAGATTTTCCAGCCAGGGACGAATCCTTGCTTGCAAAAATTCCTCCTGACATCATCGTTGAGCGAACACATATTTATGAACCATACGATGCATATCGCATGCTCATGGGGCAGAAGAAGGGTATGCCGATTGATGTGAATGTCATCAAGACCGAACATCAAAAGCGATCATTCAAAGAGCGTATTGCCGAAGCTATCAGAGCAACTTTTTTCATCCCTGATGCAAGAATCGGTTGGTTGCCAACAGCAGTTCCGAAAGCATTGGAATTGATTGAAAAGCACTCAATCAGTGCAATATACAATTCTTCACCCCCTTACACAACTTCACTGATAGCCCGACAAGTCAAGCGCAAGACAGGTCTGCATTGGGTTGCGGGTTTTCGCGATCCTTGGACTGAATTCTTGACTTCTCCCAAACGATGGTTCATTCCTGCATGGATTGATCGCATATTGGAAAAATCCGTATTCACCGAGGCGGATGCAATTGAATGCGCATGGGTTGGAATTATCAAGGATGCACTTGGCAAGTTTCCCACATTGAATGCAAGTAAATTTCAACATGTGCCCAATGGATATGATTCCACGGATTATCCGCCAATTGAAGACATCGATGTATCTCTTGCGAAAACCGGTGTTTTCACATTGACATATACCGGTTCAATGTATGGAAGACGCAATCCTTCATCACTCTTTGCCGCACTGGAATTATTGGCCAAAAGGGGCGAGCTTTCACCGAGCGACATTCATCTGAGATTTATTGGAAGATTCGGAAATGAAGTGCACGAGATGTTCAATTCAACTTCATTTTCCAATTCCATCGAAGTGACTGGATATGTCCCTCATGAACAAAGCATCTCATATTTGCTGGTTTCGGATGTTCTATTGTTGATAGTGGACGAAGCCAAAGAGAGTGAGGAAATTGTCCCGGGAAAGGTATATGAATACATTGGGTCATTCAAGCCTGTGATTGCGATTGCTCCAAACCATGGAGCAATTGCGGACTTGATGCATGAAACAAAGGCAGGAGGCATTGCGCATCAATCAGACATTGAGGGCATCGCGAAGATTATTCTTGAGATGTATCGCGCATTCTCTGAAGGGAGGCCACTTGCTCAGCCGAATGCAGAGGCAATCAAAGGTTATGAAAGACGAGAATCGACTCGGAAACTCGCGCAATTGCTCAATGGAGAATAATCACAACAATTCATTTTTCTTGCGTGATTCATTCGCCATATTTGATTTGAATTCGGTCATCTCGGCAAGCAAATCAGGATAGCACACACTCAAAATTTGCACTGCAAGCAAACCCGCATTTTTACCACCGCCAATGGCAACGGTCGCCACAGGTACACCGGGAGGCATTTGCACAATAGACAATAATGAATCTTGTCCACCAAGTGCTTTTGTTTGAACGGGAACACCAATAACAGGGAGAGGTGAATATGCAGCAGTCATGCCGGGCAAATGTGCTGCTCCCCCCGCTCCGGCAATTATCACTTTGATACCTCTCAAATGCGCGGTTTTTCCATACTCTGCCATGTCTTCGGGAGTACGGTGCGCCGAGACCACTTTCAATTCATAAGGAATCGAAAATGCTTCACAAATTGATGCCGCTTCCTGCATCGTCGGAAGATCGGAATCACTTCCCATGATAATTCCAACGATGGGTTCATTTCCGAATCTCGCGGGACCGTTCTCTGCCATGATATTGCCTATTGCTTAGAAAAAAAAATTGCCCCGACGGATATCCACTCGTCGGGGCTTCCGTACACATTCAAACAATTAGCGCTGATTTGGATTAAACAATGGTTTCAATCCCTGCCAGCATTCGAAATAATCTTTCTGCAATTCACCTGTTTCCATGGCATACTTTGTTGGTCTGTTCACAAAGCGTGTTTCAACCATGAATGCGAATCCATTATTAATATAATGTGGTTCAAGTTTTGCATTGACTGCCTTTTCATATGTGGCGGCATCAGGCCCATGACCGGACATGCAATTATGCAATGAACTTCCACCGGGGACAAATCCACCTCCTTCTTTTGCATCATAAGCACCTGAAATCAAACCCATATACTCATTCATGAAATTTCTATGGAACCAAGGGGGTCTGAATGTATGCTCCGCAACCATCCATCTTGGCGGAAAGAGTACAAAGTCAGCATTTGCAGTACCCGGCGTATCGGATCCGGAAGTCAAAACAGTGAAAATGGATGGATCAGGATGATCGAAGGAAACAGTATTAATGCAATTGAAATGCGCCAAATTGTACTTGTAAGGAGCATAATTCCCATGCCAAGCCACCACATCAAGCGGTGAATGACGCAATTCTGCCTGCCATAAATTGCCCATGAATTTTGAAATGACATGGAATTCACCATCAACTTGCTCATAAGAAGCAACAGGATATTGAAAATCACGAGGATTTGCCAAACCATTCGCACCTATCGGACCTAGATCCGGCAATGTGAACGGGGATCCATAATTCTCGCAGATATATCCACGGGCATGTTCTTCCAATACATCAACCGCAAATTTTATTCCTCGAGGAATCACGCAAATTTCACCGGTGGTGACATGAATCTTACCGAGTTCTGTACGGAACAACAATGCACCCTGCTGAGGAATGAATAACATTTCTCCATCGGCATTGTAGAAATATCTATTCTTCATGGAAGAATTGATGGCATAAATATGAACGGCAACACCGGATTGAGAAACAGAGTCGCCACATCCAGCCATAGTGATGATTCCATCAACCATGTCTTTGGGAGTGGTCGGTATCGGTTGTGGATCCCAGCGCAATTGATTTGGTGTGGTTTCCACTTCATTGAATGGTGTGGAGCGGATTAATCCATTGTCAATGCGCTCATACGGTTTATGAACCACAGATGGCCTGATCCTATACAACCAAGACCGTTTATTTGCACCCCTTGGGGCGGTGAATGCAGATCCATTCACTTGCTCGGTATAGAGATTATACGGATTTTTTTGTGGAGAATTCTGCCCCACAGGCAATGCACCGGGCAATGCCTCTGTGGCAAATTCATTGCCAAAACCTGAATTGTACTGAAGTTCCATGTCAACTTCCTAAAAATGGGGAATATTCACCCTCTGATCTTCATTCTTTGATTCAAAAAACGAATATGACAAAAATAACAAGGTTTTTCGACTTCGCACCGAAACAAATGCAGGAAATCAAGCCAAAAACCGCATTGAAATGGCTTTGCTCTATGGGTCAAGTTTCGTATTTTTGTGCTTTCTGATTAATTACTTCTCCAATTCAATATTTGAAGGTCTTCCCCCAATGAACAACGGTCACATAGTTCAGGTGATTGGCCCTGTGGTGGATGTCGAATTCCCAAATGGTCATATTCCCC
>JBJTFZ010000199.1:0-2086 GCA_046093685.1 bacterium | reverse complement strand
AGTCATATCCAAAGCCTGTGCCTGAGCGATTTTCAGTACAACATGTGGCGAAACCCGGCAAATCACGGAAGTCTGTGCTATGAATTGATTGCATTATCGAACCATATGGCCCGACATAGAAAATAGGTTGAACCTGTGCTGAAGTAGTATGGAATGTACAAATAACGATGATTGCAAGAATGCAAATCCGGACTATGCAAGACATATCATCCCCTTAAATATTCGCAGAATCATAAGCCATGACTTTTTTTCTGAAATCTTCAGATATGGGTTCAGAAAGTTTTGTTTCAGGATGCAATTGAACCAATACGGATTGCGCCGAAACAAGGATTGTGGAAGATTCAGTGAGAAGAATGATCTGCTCAAACACAAACGATGAATTGCCGATCGAGGGTATTCTTGTCAAAACAGTATACTCTTGATCAAACAATGCAGGAGCAAAATAATTGATTTCTGTTTTTGCAACCACGAATGTATGATGATCTATGAATGTTGTTGCATTCATCAGAATACCTAGTGACCGAACATATTCAACTCTTGCATGTTCTAGCCAGTACAAATAGATCACATTGTGTACAATGTTTTGCCTATCTACTTCAAATGTCTTTACTCTTCCATATACGGAATGTCTAAAGAGATTGAGATCTATGCCGGATGTTCGAGAATCTGATTTCATGATGCTGACTTGTGTGCTTTCTCAAAACTTCTCGTGAATAATTCGGCGGCCAAATGTATGTCATTCATCGAAACATCTCGATGAAAAACGGCTCTCAGGCAGTTTCCTCTGCCGGTAGATATACGAACACCATTTATTGCACATTCTTGTAAAAGCACGGAGGTATCTGTATTTGGGCCACAGTCCATGATAACGATATTCGTTTCTACGGAACCTCCTGAATTTGCAATCCGACAAGCTGTGTTTTTCTCAATGAGTGAAGCAAACAATTGCGCTTTGTGATGATCTTCCAAAAGTGCATTGCGATGATTCTCCAATGCATGGATTCCTGCTGCAGCCAAAATTCCGGCTTGCCTCATTCCGCCACCGAGAAGTTTTCTCCAATGTCTTGCTTTTTCGATAAGATCTTTGGATCCAAGAATGACTGAGCCAGCCGGAGCGCCAAGACCTTTGGATAAACAAACCGATAGAGAATCTGCATAAGAGCCATAAGTTTTTGGTTCGATACCAGTTGCAATGCAAGCATTCCAAATTCTCGCTCCATCACAATGAACCGGCAAATGTTTGCTTGACGCGAATTCATGCAATGATTTCATTGATTCAATGGAGAGAATTGTTCCACCATGTCGATTATGGGTGTGTTCTATGCAAATCAAAGCAGTTTTAGGATAATAATATTCAGCATGCCGAATTGCTCCTTTGACGGATGCTATTGACATTTCTCCTTTTTCCGAAGGAATGCAATACATCTGCACGCCTGAAATCACTGCGGGAGCTGCTGTTTCATAATGAAAAATGTGGGATTCGGATTCAACAATGATTTCATCGCCTCTTTGGGTATGAATCGCAATGGCAATTTGATTTCCCATGACTCCGGTTGGAACAAAGAGAGCGGATTCTTTGCCAAATAATTCTGCCATCATGCTTTGAAGTCGGTTGATGGTTGGATCCTCTCCATATACATCGTCACCTACTTCGCATTCTGACATGGCCTTGCGCATTTCAGGAGTTGGTTTGGTGAGTGTATCGCTTCTAAGATCAATGATGGAAGATTTCATCTGTTCTCTCGGGCTGCTTGATATACACTGGAATTCGCCGGATCCAACTGAGAAAGATTGGTGAAGACTTCCGGATCGGCGTATCCTTTGAAGAGATCTGCCAATTCTTGAAACTTCGAATTAAAAAACGACTCCATGAATTGACTACGCATAGTCACTTTTGATTTTTTGAATTGTGCCATTTGTTCGATGATTGCTGCGAGCAAAGGCAGACCTTGAGATTTGTCTTTGTTTACTGGTTCTAGTCAATCAAAATGATATGAGAATATCAATTTTCTTAAGTCTTCATATAATAAGTACGAAGACACAGTGGCAAATCCAAGTTTTGATGGCACAGAAGGATCAGGCGTCA
>JBJTFZ010000198.1:0-6167 GCA_046093685.1 bacterium | reverse complement strand
TTATTATACACAAGAGTAACTGTTTTCTCTAAGTCGTTAAGGATTGGTGCATCAACATAATTTGCCAAGACACTATCATTTCTTCTTAAATCATAATCGTCTGCTTCTAATAGATCGACAAATTTGTACCAATCTGCAGTACTTTCTTTTTTATAAAAATTCAAACATCCGTAAAGTAGATTAATGGCAGGATCATTGGTAACATTGTTTTCCGGACTAAATGCTACAAGCAAATCTGCCAACAACTGATCATCTGAATTTGTCCTCTGTTGGGTGTCATCATAGTTTGTATTCGTAGTAACAATGGTGAATGTCGGTCTAGTCAAAGTCTGAGTTTGCGACCTATTATCAAAATCTTCATTGAGAATATCACGAAGGACCAGCAATGATCGGCAGTCATCTTCATTATATCCTTCTACTTTTTCCATTGTTGATTCTGGTTGCTGCGTCTGCGGATCTACATAAGTCAATGAATCAATTATCTCATGTTTTGCAAGTGCTATTTCCACAGCAATTCTGCATTTCACAGCAACAGGCAATGGTATTGTTCTTGCAAATCCACTCCTATGGGTCATGTAAGATTCTACTTCTTTCAAGCCATACCCTCTAATTCCTAGAAGCATTGTTTTGATAAGAATGGCACGAAGGTCTACAATTACTTTTGCCCTTTTGAGGAATGTAATAAAATCAGATTCGCCATATTTTTCTGATAAATGAGTAAGATTTGTTTTCTCAGCATGGGAATACGCATAAATGTGTGGTCCACTATATGTGATATTACATGTCACAGCTTTTAGTTTTGAATTTGCTGCATCATTTATCGGAGTAATGTCAAAGTATTGCATTCCCGGTGTCCACTGTGTCACACTTTTCAAGAACTGTATTAATGCGTAAAAATTGGCTCTTTCTTCATCCTGATTTCTAGACCACAGACCTGTATAGTTTCCTTGATGGATATATCCTGTGAGATATATCAGTCCATCCTCAACTGAAAATTTATCTTTTTCAAAATCTAGGAATACATCATCAGCATGTGGTAATGGCAATGCGCATAGTCCTTCAAGCTCAATCGGTTCCAAATCCATTTGAGCAATGTCGGTTCTCCCTGCCTGTTTATGCTGTTCAGTTTCCAATTGGAGACTTGCCTGTTTTGTCAATCGTTTCATACTTTCTAGCAATCTGATAGGCCTATTTCCGATACCTTGATCAATTCGGGATTCAGGGTGATTGGCAGCCTCATCAATTGTGTTCACTCCATCTTCAAGAAACGCTTCTTTTTGAGTTTTCCCCATGCTCGCAACTAAATTCAAACTCCGAGCATATTCGCGTTGACTGGCACATGTTGCTTTATACTTGCATGTGGTGCAATATTGATGTTCATCGGGAGCGATTGTATACACTCTTCCTGGTATTGGATTGCCATTGGCATCAAGTTTGTCGATGTTATCATATTGTTCAATAGCAGCAAAGAGTCTTGATTTGCATTTTTCATAGTATGAACGGAAGTCGTCACATCGAAACCAATCTCTTGTTCCATCATATTTCTGAATTGCCATTACATGAGGTCTTCTTCCAGTGTAATGTTCAATCAGTTCTGAATACATAGCTATTTGCAAGACTGACCCTGCTTTTGTTTTGTTAGACAATTTGGTGTCTACAACGATATATACCCCGTCGGGAAATCTATCGGTATAAACCAATTCCAAGAAATCAACAATTCCACGCAATATCAATGTGGGAGAAAGTTGTTTTGTTAATTCTGCCTGATAAATGATATCAGGTCTGTCTGTCAATGCATCCGCAACACTTTGATACACAATT
Source organism: bacterium (assembly GCA_046093685.1). Taxonomy (GTDB): domain Bacteria; phylum Bacteroidota; class Ignavibacteria; order Kapaibacteriales; family UBA961; genus UBA961. The sequence goes on along the minus strand of JBJTFZ010000198.1, from coordinate 4,346 downwards.
GAACCGACGGGATGCCCTGGTTGACGTTGACCGGATGAATGGATAATCCCAACCCTTTTTCCCTGTTGTATGAGTTCATCCAAATAACTTCGTTCATACGAATTGCCTATTTGTTGCAGCATTTCGAGCTGTGGATCATGGAAAGGGATGATCGTAAATTTGCCATCCAATCTCTCAAGTGTGGATGAAGTAATGTGTGGACATGCATTAGCTGATGCCAAGTCCGTGGCAGAAATGGTGTATGTACCATTGTTTCTTCTCATAAAAACCTCCTAATAATGAATAAAAAGTGAATTAGCAATTTTCACCAACGCCCCGTGAATTGACACGGTCCGCCTGTTTCGAGCCCTTCAATCAAGTAAGTACCCAGACTTTAAGAACCCTTTACCCAACATTTTGTAAAGCATTTTGCCCTACTTCAATTTCAGACATTCGTAATATAAAAATAATTTCTGATAAATCCAAATTAATATTTTTTCATAATAAATAAATTTGTTTATTTCTAAGAACTACTAATCACTCAGAAATGCTGAACTGATGGCAAATATATGGTGTATTTCAATATGAGTCAAGTAAAAAATGATATTTATGAATTATTGTTTTATTTTTTGTGTAATTTACAAAGTTTACTTTTGGATGCAATAATCCTTTATTTCATGCGTCATAGATTGTGTTAATGTTGTTTTTGGCGATAATTCGCCAAACAACGGTGCTTCATGTATCACTTTGAAAGGGTTTACCCATGTCTATTTCTTTTCCTTCCATTATCCGTTCAGGGATCTATTCTCCGGCCGAATCCACTGCAATTATGGGCACAATGTGCATGGACGATGAATTATCCGCACCAATGATTCGAGCTTTTGCCAAGGCACAAGCCGATTTGAATGCCAAAACCGATGATGGTGAAACGCTCTATCATTATGCCGTCAGGCAAAGAAAGTTGAAATTGATCGAGACTCTTCATGAATGCGGAGGCGATCTTCATACACTCAATGAATCCGGTTTGAAAGCCTTGCATTATGCAGGAATGGTTGATGACAGGAAATTCCTTGAGTATTTTATGCATCAAGGATTCGACATCAATGATCAGGGAGAATCCACCAAAACCACATTGATGTTTGCAGCATTTGCCGACAATCCGAATATCGTCACTCAAGTCCTGGAATTTGGTGCCGATCCTTATATTAAAGACATTGACTCCAATTCATGGACTTCACTCCACATCGCCATAGAAGGTCAAAGCCATGATGCATTGAAAGTGATGCTTGCAAATGGAATCGATCCCAATATCCAAAGCGATGACAATATCACTCCACTCCATTGGGCCGCTTTCAAAGATGATTGTCCATCCATTCGTTTGCTTCTCAAACATGGTGCCGATAAACATGCATATACCATGATGGGCGAAACAGCATGGGAACTTGCCTCTCCCGAAACAAGAAGAACTTTCCCGCAACTCAAAGCTTCATAAATAGCGGAAAAAAGAAAAAGGGTAAACTTCCACATGGATGTTTACCCTTTTTGTTGCGTCATAACAGCAACAGTACTCTTATCTGAATCTTCTTTTCAAATGGATCATTCACCTCGGCTTCGCTCGGTGAACATTTCATGGCGCCGGTCGGAGAACAACATTGAAGACTCATTCTTCCATTTTTCGGTTCTTCAATTTCTCCATGTGTACATTTCATTTTCAATTCTTCATTCTTACTTTTATGTTTTGCTCACCCTGCCCTACGGGCACCTCTCTGCACGAAGAGAATAGAAGAAATGGAAGAATTGAGAAATTGAGAAATTGAGGAATTGATGAATGATATGATAAATGAAGAATGAAACACTTTGACATTCTTCATTTCATTAAGTCATTTGCCATTTCATTCCTCCATTTTTCGGTTCTTCAATTCTTCCATTTGTACATTTCATTAGATCATTCGTCATTTATCCATTCTTCATTTTCTTGTTCTGAAGTGGAGTATATCCATCAAGCAGACCTCTATCATCAGCTCCTTCATCTATGAATTGCATTGCCAATTCATACATTTCCATCCAGTAAGCCAATACAAACAGTGACTTGTTCATTGCATCCGTTTCATGGACATCATAATAATATTTCATAAGCAATTTGACTGATTGCTCATTGCCGGAAAGAATTGCAAGCATGAGCGGAGTGCGTTGATCAGAATCCTTCAATTTGGGATTTGCTTTTTTACCCAAAAGGTACTTGATCAAATCCGGACATCCATGAATTGCGGCATGATGCATCAATGTTTGTTTGTTTTCGCCGGACATATTATAGTCATGCAATTGGCGTAAATCAGAGCGCATTGTGGACATCTTGGCTTTATCACTCTTCAGCAATGAAAGCACTTGATTGAAGATGGTAATGTCTTGTATTTGATCTTTGAATTGTTCGTTTTGATCCAAGTTGTTCTTGCGATTTCTACGAACGCGCTTTCCTGATTCTTCCGGAGTATTCATGATATTATCCTGTTGTGATGATGATTGTACTTTTCGTATTTCTGCTTCTTCTCTCGCACTTTCAAGAGCTTCTATGACTATCGGCCACTGCATCCTTTCTGCCAACTCTCCGGCGGTTTCATTTTCATCATTGGGAATATCCTCAGATGCACCTTTCTCATAAAGAAAATGAAGAAGTTCGGTTTTTCCATAACGAATGGCATAGTGCATGGGAGTATCGCCTGTTCTATTGTTTTGAACATGAAGATTGCATCCAACTTTCACGAGAGCTTTCACACATTTCAGATTTCCTTTGAAGATTGCCAAATGCAAAGGATATGCTCCTTCTGAATCATAAAATGAAAATGCTCCCAGATTCATCAGGTCTTGGGTGATCAATCGAGGATCATTCTTGATCACGATATAATGACCAAGTAGTCGACCTCTTTCCATTCCTGTTGCATGCATGCTCGCACCATGCGTCAACAATGCTTTACAACTCTCAATAGGCTTTGGAGAATCCATTGTTCTGATGAGAGCGGTTCTTCCTTCATCGTCGATAGCATCAATATTGCATCCTGCTCCTATGAGTACGGATATCGACTCCACATCGCCCGAGGAAGCGGCGATGTGAAGAGGAGTTTCCTGATTCTTGTTGATGGCATTTGCATCCGCACCATGCTCAATCAATAATTCCAATATATCCGGTCGTTGTTTTCCCGCGATGACATGCAATAATGTGTCTTCGGTTTTTGAGACATATCTTGCGGATACACCCATGCCGAGATACAATGCAATGACCTCTATGCGTGGTTTCTTTCGAACACATTCGAGAAGAAGTTGCGCTTCTTTCTGTTCACGGTTCAATGATTCCATATGCTTTCTCAATTCATATTCGAATTCTCTTTCCATTTTGCCTCCATATCTTTTGCCAGATTAATCTGATGAACATGGAATGTATGTTTCATCTCGGCTTTTTTGAGTCTTAACTCCGGATTTCTTTTGTCGATGAATGTTCTTGATAATTGAAATGGCAACCATCCACCTCTATTAACCTTTTCGGGATTTGCGCCGGCTTTGATCAATTCCTTCACAATGTCCGCCAAATCTTTTCTGCATGCGAGAGTCAATGGTCTTTCACCATTATGATTCGGCAATTCAACCGATACACCGCGCTTAATCAATTCAATTGCCACATCAGACATCTTTTTGTCTATTGCCCACATGAGCGATGATGTTTTCAAATTGCTTTCCATTGCAAAAACATCACAACCTTTTTCAATCAGCATCAATGCAATTTCTCTGAGATTGCTCTTCAATGCGGAAATCAATGGTGGAGTTTTTCCTTTCATCACATCTGCTCCCATAAGGATGAGCATCTTTGCGATATCTGCAGACTCCTGCTCAAGCGCAATATCCAATGCCGTCATGCCATCATTATTGATTGTGTCAATGAATGCATTCTCTTTTTGTAGCATCATCACATTCATCAATAGATTCGAAACATGTAATATGGACTCATGATTATGCCATGCAATCTTATGCAATACAGTATTCCCTTCATCATCCTGTTTGCTTATGATTGTCTTTCCATTTATGCGTTCAATGATATCATAGAGTAAGCTCGTATCAGGATACATTTTCCCGACTTCTTTCATAATCAAAGCATGTATTTCCTCTTCACTCATACTTTCAAGTTTCGATAGAATATCAAACTTCTCTTTTTCAGTCATTCTACATATCGACATTGGTTTCAATCTTAGGTCTTTCATAGTTCTCCTTTACAAAAAGCACAGCCGGGTTCCCCCTGATTTCAATTGAACCCGGCGTGCAAACACAATTAATTATCACTTACAAAAATCAAGTCATGATCATGAGCACCGGCTCTTAGC
>JBJTFZ010000197.1:0-16829 GCA_046093685.1 bacterium | reverse complement strand
ACTTAAAATAATACTGCCTTTATGCATGGAAATGGATGAAGCCGTACCCGGTAAAATTCATTTGGTATGTAGCTCATTCAATTCGAAATAGAGATAATCACCCATTCTACTTGCTCCTCCCGCATGAAATGTGAGTTTGTTTCCCAGATGCAATAATTCCAATGGCTGATTGTTGCCTATACCAATTCTTGGATACCACTCATTGAGCGGATTGCCATTGATGCTTCTTCTTCTTTCAGAATAGACATTCATGGCATCAATCATACCGTCTGTTTCCGTACCAAGTTTATCTTGTTTTTGAACGAAGATTCCCAAACCTCTTTGACGAGTGATGTCTTTCTCATTTCGGTTTAGTGAAGACTCTACATTTTTTATAACGCAAACCTGTTCTTCCAAGCCGAATGGGTGTTGAATTTCTCCAACTCTGAATTCGATTGCTGATGATTTATGATCAGCTCTTTCATTGGTGGACATGCCTGCCGTTTGGAGTCTGAGAATTGCGGGTGGCATTGACTGATGATGGGTCAGCGCATCCTGATAGGCATAGAGATGAAAGAGTGTTTTGGGAACAATGGTTCTTGGCTGAAGCATAAAACTCCCAATACCGGAATATGGAGTGTTTTCACCCGTGGCATGAAAATAATCTTGTGGATGTGCAGACAACAATGGTTCTGCTCTATGATAAAACCCCCATGTAAGAGGTGGAAATTGGGCATATGCAGTGAATGTTGATAAGAATTGCTGTAAAGCAAGAACAAAGACGATCCAACAGATATCTCTTGCCGGTATGTTTGAAAGATTGTTCATATTATCCCCCTGAAAAAATCGTTAAAAAACCCCTATTATTTCAGCATGCGTTTCGATAATAATTTTGCGACAGGTTTTTCATAAAATTGCAATGATGCATATGAGAGAAGTGAATACACCATATAGCACAATAGTGCGGAGAGTGAAAAACCAATTCCTTGTGTTTCAAAGAATGATTGCAATGCGAGAGCTGATTTTGCATATCCCGGAACGGACACATAATGCCACACATATAAGCCGAATGAAATGTCGCCAAGCAATACCATCGTCTTGGTGGAGAGAACTTTGGCCACAATCCCACCCCGATGCAATCCCATGATAATGATGCCAGCTCCGAAAGCCAATGCAGGAAATACGAAATCAGACAATTTATGCTTCCCAACTTGATTGGCGCCCCCATGTATATCCGTGAACATCACCGCCCATGCAAGGATGGCAATACCGGCAAGAACCAAGATATCACCCGATACTTTTCCTTTCGGAACGATGCGAGCATATGCCGCAATTAAAATCCCGGCCACAAAATCATCCAATCTGCCAAAAATCGAGAGTGTCCCGGCAGATGCATCCCACATATTTTGAAAGTAAAACAACCAATTCTGATAGATTTTCGTGAAGCCATTACAAAAAGCGATGATCATTACCCATAGAATTATTACCGTCCAAGCCAGATTCACATCAGAAACAGTACCATTGCGCTGTTTCATTCGTTCAACTCTTTGTTTGAATATGCCGGCGATTGTGATGATCAAAACCGGTGCGATGAGATAAAAACTCAACTCTACGGTCAAAGTCCATAATGGGGGATTGATTGAAAATCTATACGGTGGATAGAACCCGTGAAGCAGCGTAAGATGTGTGAAGATGTCAAACACATCATATTTGAATGGAAGAGCCAAAACACTGATCAACACAACCAAAATCGTCAATGGATAGATTCTGATGAATCGTTTTGACAAATATCTTTTCCATGAAAAAGTTTGGTTTTCAAGCGCATCGACATAGAGATGATAAAACAAATATCCGCTCAAAGCGAAAAAAATGTTGACCCCAATCCATCCATATTTGAAAACAGGAAGAGATTCATTCAAATGTTGATGTAGCACATGTCCAAAAAACACTGCCCCCGCCGCAATGGCTCTGATACCGGTAAGTGCAGGAATTGAGAACATTGTCTTTCTGCAAAGGATGAATGAAACAAAATAAAGTATGCTTGCAAATTACAGAATTGTCTTGGCCTGAAATGCATTGCAAAATCTATGAAATATCACTGCCTGTCTTTTGTTTCAGGCATTAGTTTTGGGATGATGAAAGTAATCACTGAACCTTTTCCCGGTTCGGACACCACTTCGATTCTTCCTCCATGCATTTCTGCCACTTTTTGCATGACCATTGTCCCGATTCCATATCCGCCTTGACTTCTTTTTGTGGTGAAATATGGTTTCATCATATTCTCGCGGGTATATGCGTCCATGCCCACACCTGAGTCTTTGATGCGGAAATACACATTATTGTCATCAAATGTGCAAGACAAATCAACAGTGCCCTCTTTTTTTTGCAAGGCTCTTACCCCATTCTCGACAGCATTTCGCAATCCCCGTGTCAATTTGATGGAATCACACATGAACATCACTTGCTTACCACTAAAACTCAAAACTGCATTCGGGTATAATTGCTCATCAAATTCATTGATGACATTTCTGCAAAGGACAAGTCCGTCATTGAGAGACAAATGTGCATCTTCATCTCGCCCTACGGTAACGATGTCTCGCACTCTTTGCATGAGTAAGGTGATTTGTCCCAAAATCTTTTTTTGTCTTTGCACATTTTTCTCATCAATGATTTGCATTTGTTGTGCATTGAGAAGGATGATGGAAAGATTCGTTTGCATGTCATGAGCCAACTGTGCCCAATTTGTCAGTCTTTTCTTCTCCAATTCGGCGGTGATGTCCAACCCGGAAAGAATACATCCTGAGAAACTTCCTGCAAAACCAAATAATGGCGTGGCTGACCAAATATATTCTTTAATTGATTCTTCCGATCCGATACTTAATCTCGTTTGCATCGGCTTTCGATGAATCATGGCTTGTTCTATGAATTCAAGAAGTTCTGAAACATGTGGTTTGTTGACATAATATCTGATTGGTCTATGCAATGGAACATCAGATGAGAGTTGTAACACAGATTTTGCGGTGGAATTGAGTTTGCTTAATCGACCTTCATCATCCAAGTACATGATCATCCCCATTCCGCTCAATTCCAAACCTGCTTCAAGAAATCGTTTCTGTCTTGAATAGTGTCGATAAAACAGACTGAGAAAAAACACTATCAATCCACCAATGAGTATTCTTCCGCTTGTAGTGGCAAATCTGCGAAGCCACCAAAACGGATCATCCACCTTGGCAAGGAGTATGTAACCGTCTTGAAAATTGATGATGTTCTCATTGTTCAATTGAATGAAAATTGGAGCATTTCCTTGAAAAGCACTCATCATGCCTATATGAGATGCAGATTCAATTGCCTGTGCCTTTCTGTTGATAAAGCAAATTCCATTTCCAAAAAAGTATCGCAATGTTCCATCCGAAGCAGAAGATGAAAGTACATTGGTGAAAAAGTCCGGGAGTGAAATAGTTTGCGTTTGATTTCCATGATGCTGAATGATCACTTGTCTTGTGCCATTCTCTTGTTCTTTTACCCATGATAGCACGGGCTTTTGATCTTCTTCCCACATTGCAATTGAATTCATGCCGCATGGGAAAAACATCATTTCTTGTCTACCGGTAGCATTTTGAAAAATGAATCCATTCGTGCTTTCGCCCGTTGTCGTGGAAAGTACTCCTATCGATCGTGAAACGGATAGTATGCGATATCGTGTTCCCATTGGCGAAAATGGGATGTCGCGTGTGATTGTTCCGGTTTTGTTGAATGAGCGTAGCACATACCCTCCGCCTGACCGTTTTATGCAGTGTATTCCATCGGGTACATACTCAAATGCACTTACCTGATCTGCCAATAAGGAGGGAGACAAGTTCTGTGCATTGAGTTTGATGCTAAACAGTCTATCTCCAAAAAGCAGAAATGCCATATTTCCATGGATACCAACGATATGAGCGGTATCAATTCCACCGGGAAATGATTGTTCATCGATTGCCAAGATCTTCCCCGTGGTGTCCATCAGCATTACTTTTGGTGACTGACCATTTACTGTTACGAGGAGTTGATCTATGCGGTAAGACTTAATGTCTTTGATTGCAAAAGGTAAAGTGAGAATTCTGCCCTGAATGTTTTCAGCACTTTTGGAAATCTTGATTTGAGAATTACCGCCTGCGAGAAGAGTGGAGCGGCGAAATTCAATTACTCTGCCAAATTGATGATCATGGATCAATGTTCGATCATTGATTTTTTTCTTAGCAGAAAATACAGTGGGATAATATTCTGCGGATAGTCCTTTACCTGCTGTGCAAATGAACAGTAGGCAAGCAAACACTATGGTGCAAGAAGTCCGATTCATTATTTCTTGATCAAGTCATTGAGTGATCCCGTCAGCAAAAGGAGTTCCAATGCCGAAAGGGTTTTTTCAAAACGAGCTTGTGCCAATGTTGACTTGGCATCAAATACAGACTGAGCTGAAATACGGAAGTCATAATTGCTCAAAGCACCTTGTTTGTATCGCTCAAGGGCTATGGAAGCATTTTTCTCGGCCGTGGAAATATTTTGTTCCTGCAAAGAAACGATTGTCTTTCCTGTGAGGAATGCTCCTTTTGCGATTGCATGTGATGACAAGAGATTATCCAAAACTTGAGCTGTTTGAATCTCGGTATTCTGCTTTTGTATCGTTGCCGCTTCAATTTGCTGACCCAAACGGAAACCATCCAAGAGGGAATATTGAGCAGTCAGTGCAAAACTTGCACCACGAACGGTACTTGAAACAAGGAAAGAACCATCATTGCTTGCTCTATTGAAATTGTATTCACTGTTTAGCGACAATGTTGGATAGGCTCTTGCTTCCATCTGTCTCAGCATGGCATCGGCAGCAATCGTTCCGGCTTTCACGGCCATCAATTCAGGATTGCGTTCTTGCACTAGTCGAGTCTCCAGTATTTCATTGGAAATATCAAAATCCGGAAAAGTTTCACTTACAGCATAAGTGGTATCTGCATATCCGCCAATGGCATTGTTCAATTGCAGGCGAGATTGTCGCAATTGCTCTTTGAGTCGTAATAGTGCTGTGCTGTCTGCATGTAATTCAACATTTGCTTGCAATTGTTCTTGTTCACCGGATCTTCCCACGGAATATCTCAGTGTGGCAAGCCGAAGTCCTTCTTTCGAAAGTTCAACTCTCTCTCTTGCCGCAAGAATCAGAGCTTGATTTCTAACCATTGTGCAATATGCTTGCAATACAGAACCAATTGTTTGTTGCATTGAAGCTCGAAGTCGTAATTCTCCGATATGTTTTAGAGCTTGCAATCTATCATAGGACGCAAACATTCCGAAACCATCGAATAGAGTCCAATTGAGAGCAATACCCAAGTTCGAACCTGAATTCCCTGCGGACTCCCTCACAATTTCTTGACCGCTCAACAGTGATTGATTGATTGTGTTCACTCCTCCGTTTTGACCGGCAGAGGCACTGATTGCAGGAAGCATTCCGGCTGCAGCATAGCTTGTGTTCACCGATGCTATGTCAGCATCATTCTTTGCAATCCGAATTGCATAAGCTTGCTCCAAAGCCAAGGAGATTGCCTTATTCACTGTTAAGGTATCTGCCAGCATTGGACTGAGCATTGAGAAAATTAGAGCGAGGATGAATGTGTTTTTCATGGTTCTCTGAATTGTAATTGAATACCGTCGATTGTCCAACGAGGTCGAACAGTGATTGATTCCTTTGCAAGCGTGAATCGTTCCGAAAATCGAAATGGTGCTATTGATCCATCATCATATTCACCATTCTTGTCTTTGTCTTCGAATGCTTCAATAAAGTATGTTCCTGCAGGAATATCCTGTATGGTGAACAAGCCTTGTTTTGCTATTGTTTGTCGATAGGTGCTTCCTTTGTCATTCTTTACGGTGATGATATATGGACCTCCTTCACGAAGATCTCGAACTTCTCCCTTAATTGTTCCATATTGTCTGGAATCGATTGTTTTGAAATGGACGATGAATGCCGTGTCGGCATAGTTCATGCTTCTCAGATTCTTGAGACCTTTGGTTGACACATGAATTTCATACGATGCATCAGGAAGTAATGATTGTTCGAAAGATATTCTCACCTGATTCGCCGTGATATTGCGAACCTTGAAAGGTATGCTTGATTTTCCTTGGAAGCATCCTAATCGTTCTTTCAAGGAATTGGCATCGATGGAATGGGAAAACATCAAATCAATAGGAGTTTGCTGATCGATCAAAGTACTGTCTTTCACTGACACTGACAATACCATTGGGACTTTTGCGATGCCGCGACTTTGAACAATATCTTTTCCACGCATTTCATCTCGGCATTGATTTTTTGAACTATCGGTGGGCAAAACCGATTCAATATTCAATTCTATGGAAGCACAGACTTTGGAGGAATCATGTTCAATCAAGATTGAAGTTGGTCTTCCGGGATATTGATATGCGGAAAGTGGGCGTATAGTTTGTCCGTCTGAAGATTTTAGTGTGAATTGATGTGCTTGTATTGACTCTGGTAGAAGAATTTCGGAACATCGAATTTCAAGTAAGCCTTGTTCTTGTACATAAGCCTGCAAAGCAATCGGAGAAACCGTGTCAATCGGTTTGGCAAGTTTCATTGTAATGGGTGCAGTGTCTTTTGGAATGATGATGTCCCTTGAAGCCATTGCAAATGCATCCGTACCGACATCATATAATCCATCTTTGAACATATCCTGCAGTGCATATACACGATATTGTCCATCTGCCAAGGCGGAAAATCTGAATTGTCCATTGGACCCGATTTGTGTTTTATACATCGAGGAAGAAGTTGTAGGAGAAAAATCTTCAGGCATCGTCTTCATGGGAATAAGAAAGACTGATGCACCAAGAGAGCCTCCGATTATCAAACCTGAAAAACTACCTGAGTCCAAAACATTCCCCGTGGAGAATATGATTGTATATGCTTCAGTTGGTCTATTGCCTGCATAATCAGTGTATTCAGTTCCGATTGTGAGTGAATAGGTGGTATTCAAACGCAAAGGTTCAGTAAACTCCAATTCCAATTCTTTTCCGCTCCAAGAAGCCTCGTGTTTGATGGCGGGTGTGAACATGATGCTTTGCAATACTTTGTTTCTATCCACATATTCACTGAACTCAATCATTATGCTTGTTTCATTGAATAGGATGGTTTTGTTTTGAGGGATGGTTCGAACTATCTCGGGACCAACTGTATCTCTTGGCCCACCCGATGGTGGCAGTGGATTTGCACAACCTTGCAGAATGATCAGGAGCAATGCCAATACAAGGCATTGCTCGATTTTTGCCATGATCATTCGCGTTCCGTCCATTATGTGCCTCTGACTTTAGCCAATGCTTCATCTGCACAAATTGCTGCCATGCTGACAACATCATTGACATTGGCACTGCGATCGAGAATATGAACAGGTTTGTTCATCCCAACCAAGATTGGTCCAACAACTTCTGAGTTGGATAATTTGGACATGAGTTTATAGCAGATATTCGCTGCATTAAGGTCAGGGAACACCAAAACATTCGCATCACCTTGAATTGCACTGAAAGGGAAGTGATCTTCAGTTTTTTCATTTGAAACTGCCGTGTCTCCTTGCATTTCACCATCAATGATGAGTTCAGGATTTCTCTGTTTTGCAATTCGAGCTGCTTCCCGCATTTTGATTGCTGAAGCATCATTGGAAGAACCAAAGTCACTGAATGAGAGCATCGCAATTCGAGGCTCCATATCGAGGCGTTTTACTGCTTCTGCAGTCATGATGGCAATGTCTGCCAATTCATCTGCATTTGGTGAGATATTGATTGTTGCATCTGCAAAGAAAATTGTATCTCCTTTTTTGGAGATGAATGCCTGTATTCCGGCAACTCTGGAAAATCGTGGATCCGTTCCAATGATTTCAAGCACGGGCTTGATTGTGTCTCCATAATTTAATTTGATCCCTGAAATCATGCCATCTGCCTTTCCTGTTTCTAGCATCATCGATGCATATTCAATTCTTCTGCGAACAATGCGACTAGCCTGATTTTTGGTCATGCCCTTTCTTTGACGCTTTGCAGTGAGTAATTCAGCAAATTCATCCAGATGTTCGAGATTCTGAATATCAATGCATTCAATACCTGTCACATCAATTTGATATTCTTCGACAAGTGATTGAATTTTTGTGGTTTCTCCAATCAAGATTGGCTCTGCAATACCAAGCTGGACAATGATCTCCGCTGCTCTCAACACTTTGATGTCATCGCCTTCAGTAAATATGATTCGTTGTTTTTTCTTGGACTTTTGCAATCCGGAAATTATCCCACCGATGAATCTTCGAACATTTGTTTGTTGTGATTCAAGTTGGATTCGATATTGATCCATGTCAAGTTCAGCTATTCTGGATGCACCGCTCTCAATAGCAGCTTTTGCCACTGCAGGCGCCACATAAAGAAGAACACGATTATCCAATGGTTTGGGGATGATATATTCCTTGCCATATACAATCGGGTCTCCACCATAAGCACGAACTACGGATTCAGGTACGGGCTCTTTTGCGAGCTCAGCTAGTGCATATACGGCAGCAACTTTCATTTCATCGTTGATGGCTTTTGCTCGAACATCAAGTGCACCTCTGAAGATGAACGGGAATCCTAGCACATTGTTCACTTGATTTGGATAATCACTTCGTCCGGTTGCCATGATGATGTCCGAGCGAACAGAAGATGCATCTTCATATGAAATTTCGGGATCGGGATTTGCGAGTGCGAACACGATTGGATTAGCCGGCATTGAAGCAATCATCTCCTTGCTGACCAAGCCGGCAGAGCTTAGTCCTAGAAAAACATCAGCCTTCTTCATCATATCTGCCAGATCTGCAGGGCCTGTACCATTTGCGAATTCGGCTTTGGTCTCTGTCATGTCTGAATCTCTTCCGGGATAGATGAGCCCTTTTCTGTCACAAAGGAAGATGTGCTCCTTTTTCACGCCGAGTTTTTCATACATTCTGCAGCAGGCTATGGCACTTGCACCTGCACCGCTCACTGCGACAATTACTTCATCAATCTTTTTTTGCTGAATATCCAAAGCATTCAGAAGTGCCGCACCACTGATGATTGCTGTCCCATGCTGATCATCATGCATGATGGGAATCTGCATCCGCTTTTGCAATTCTTGTTCGATATAAAAACATTCAGGTGCTTTGATGTCTTCAAGATTGATTCCACCAAATGTTGGTTCAAGATTCACGACTGTATTGATGAATTCATCCGGATCCTGAGTTGAAATTTCAATGTCGAACACATCGATGTCAGCAAACTTTTTGAAGAGCACCCCTTTGCCTTCAAATACCGGTTTCCCTGCAGCCGCACCGATATTACCTAAACCTAGGACCGCAGTACCATTGGAAATCACTGCCACAAGGTTGCCTTTGGCAGTGTATTCATAGACGAGTTCTTCATTCTCTGCTATTTCTTTGCAAGGCTCTGCCACACCTGGTGAATAGGCTAGTGACAATTCATATTGAGTGGATACTGATTTGCTTGGGATAACCTCAATTTTTCCTTTTCTGCCTGATGAGTGATAAGCGAGGGCATCTTCTCTTTTTATTGTTCTTTTCGTCATGTTGTGTTCTTACTTAATGAAACAATGTGGTGTATTAAATTATTGCATTCGAGCACCGGGCTGAAATCGGCTTATGAATTCTGAAACTCGCGAGTCATTGGTATGTTGAAGTGTATGTGCATCACCTTCAAAACACACCCTGCCATTATCCAGCATGGCAACATGGTCTGCTATATTGAATACTGAGAACATGTCATGGGTTATCACAAGGGAAGTGATGGACAATTTTTTTGAAAGTTCAAGAATCATTTTGTCAATTTGCTCGGAGTTCACAGGATCAAGACCGGTGGTAGGCTCATCATAAAAGATATAGGAAGGGCTACCCACGAGGGCGCGTGCAACTCCGACACGCTTTTTCATCCCTCCCGATAAATCGCTGGGTTTCTTTGAACTGAGTAATGCAAATTCTTTTTCGAATGCGGGTGAACCGGATTCCGAGATGTCAGGTAATAATCCCACGGCAGACAACACTCTTCTGGCTTCGCTGTCCAGTAATGTGGTATTGCGCTCTCCATGTTCATATAAACCGATGATCACATTTTCATAAACCGTGAGGGAGTCAAACAATGCAGCGCCTTGAAAGACATAACCGATATTTCTTCGTACATCGAATAATTCTTGCTTGCTCATGGAAACCACGGATCTGTCATCAATCAGTACATCGCCCGAATCTTGCGTCAAGAGACCAACGATGTGTTTGAGTAAAACACTTTTTCCGCATCCTGATTTACCGATGATGCAAGTGATTTGTCCATTTGGGATTGCTAGGTCAATGCCTTGCAGGACATGCTTGCTTCCGAATGATTTATGTAAATTCTTGAGTAAAATCATGTGTGTTGTTTTGTTTTAAAAAGCATAGCGCCAACTAATTTTCATTTCCCATTCTTTTTGTTGTCTCGTCGAAATCGCATTCGCAGGAGCCGATGCCCTTGTCAATTGCAAGAGTAAATTTCGAAGTGCATCATAATCTCCGAGAATCGTAATGGGGACATCAACGCTGAATTCATAGTTTCCTGATAAATCACCAATTGTTCCTGCCGCACGCCATGCAACATCGCTAAACAATTGCCCGCTAAGATTCAGTCGAGCTTGTGATAGATCAGATAAGCCTTCTTGCAAACTGATTGTTGCATTCGTCAACAATCCGGTACCTTCAAGTAATCCTGAGAAGAGTTGCGATGCTGCTGCAGAGAGTGAATTTGAAAGTTGATTTCCAAGGTCTCGCGTACCCATGCCGCCGGAACCTCTGCCAAACAATTCTGCCTGCGTTCTTCCAACAATAAGCTTCATGAGAGCATCATTTCTGATCTGTGCGGAGTCACCGATTGCTTCGATGCCGTTTCGCTCCCAAGTAATGGCAACCTGTGGCAAATTTTTCGTGCCTGTGATTTTCATGATGACTCTGAAATTTTCAAGTTCATCATCATACCGAGTCTGACCTTTGTATACCGCAAGCAAGTCCAATGTAGGATTTGTCAATTCACCTGTATTGAACAGCAATGTGCCTGATGCATCAAACACTTTCAAAAACTTGTATTGGGACCCTTCCAGCAATTTGATTTCACCGAATAATCTCGGCAACTTGAATGCTTCTTTTTGAAAGCGGAGTGTGGTCTGCTTATTTGTTGGTTCTACATTGGCTCTGATTTCTTCGAATGTTCCCAGAATCATCTTGAGCAAAAACTTTCCGGGCATCAGAACATTCAGATCATAGTCAAGCAAATCATTGAATCCTGCTCGCTTTCTTCGAAGAAGTTCGTTCTCATCAATTTCTTCATCGACTTTATTTTTGGGTTGAGATAATTCTTTGGCATTCGAAGCATCGCTTAATGCTTTCAATAAATCCGTTACCGGATTATCCCGTGAATTCAGAAGTTCTCTTTGCTCTTTTGTGAGCACCGTATACCGAACGCCTGATGCAGACACTTGCTCTTCCTCAGGTGGCATTGTGATTGATGCTTGCATGACTTTGACATCTCCCCTGAGAAAAGGCTTTTTGAATGTGCCATAAAACTTCAGAGGATTTGCACCCGAAGCAATCACGAATTTTCCATACATTGTCGGCATTGTGGAAACGGATGCATCGCTCAACACCAATAATTGTTTTGAATGCACTGTGAGATCAAAATTCTTGATATAGATGATGTCATACAGATTCAATGTTCCTGTGACAATAGCCTCTCCATTTGGAAAATCTAGTTTATCATTACGGACGAAGACCGAGTCGAGTTTGGCAGTGGCATTTTTGAGATATACATTTCCTTCTGCGAAATAGCGAATATTGGTTGCATCAAGAACAAAAGTCATGTCTCGAAGTGTAGCCTTGCCCCCATAGTTGATACCATTGGGTGCATAGCCTCCCAAGGTGATTGTCGCGTCTGCTTTCCCACGCAAATCGGTGACACCCGGTATGAAAGGTGCAATCGTAGCAATGGACAATCCATTTGCTTGTGCGATCACGACGAGTGGTTCATCACTGCGCATGGCTTTTCCCGGATTGTCAATTGCAAGATTATAGGGAATCTGTTCAATGTCAATCGTGAGTGTCTTCAGGGCGACGGACTTCAAATCGGATACCGAAACATTGCCCGTTATCATGGAGTCTGCATGATTCAATGTGAATGACTGATTACCAACGGCAACATCATTGTAATAGATGCTGTCCATTGTTCCTTTGCAGGTGTATTGAGGATTCTTGAATGGTCCATCTGCAGTTATCACTGCTTGTTTTGCATTGCCTTTGAGTGTGGCCAATACTTCGCGAATATCTGAGGGAAGAAATGGTAATTTCTTCACGTCTTTCAAAGGGAAGTCGGATAATGTGACATGCATTCCTTTGAATGATCTGCCAATGATTTTTCCTTTTGCGGTGATTGTTTCTGCGAGAGCTCGCTTGAAAACAATATCATCCACATCAATTCCACTTCGAGAGAATGTTCCTTTCAATGGGCGCCCATTGCTCCATGACAATGGACCATAAGTCAATGAACATTGTTTTGAAGAAAAAGAAAATGATGTATCGGTGAATATGGCATCCGTGTTCATGTCGATTGTGAGGTCTTTTCCGATTGATCCGGAGAACTCACCATGAAAGTCTTGTCCATTCAAATTGAATGTGAGTATCGGTGTATTCAATGTGAGATCATTGATTGTCAACCAATCTTTTGCAGAAGCAGAAATAGACAATGCACTCAAGAATCTTCTTCCATCAATTCCGGGTTTAGTTTCTATGGATCCTTTCAATAAAAATGGAGAGCTTGCTCCATCATTGTCAGGACCAAAGATATGTCCATTCACGGCTTGCAATGAATCAACCTTCATGATGGTTGATTTCTTATCAGAGAGCAAATGCACGCTCATGTTCACTTCACCCGTGGCAGAGATTCCATCCATGAACAAGTTGACAGGAGCAAGATCTCGGGCATTTACCGTGATTTTTGCATCAATGGTTGCAGAGTCCATCATGGGCATGAGTGGATGATTGCTCAAATCCAGTCCTGACATTCCTTTGTATTTTTTTTCTCCGGCAAGAATCAAACTGCTTACGGTATGATCGATTGCCGTAATCAGTGAGGTGAATCTGAATGTTCCGTCTGCTTGTATCTTGTACAATCCGGATTGAATTGTTACATGTCTCTTCTCGGGAGTATCTCTTCGTATACTCACATCAATGCTTTGAGGTCTGATGGTACGATCATTGAAAATGAGTTGCCGAGCATGAACATGCATATCACCTTCCAAACTATCCGGATGCATACCACGCATAACCATCGTAACCGAGCCATCGAAAAGCGTTGGTAGTTTTTTCGTGTCGAATAGTGATGCAGGTGTCAAATGTTCGCATTCCGCTTCTATGTCAAAGATGGGATTATCCTGTCTAGCATCAATTATTCCGGATAAATGCAATGCAGAACGATTCTGGCCTTCGAATTCATCAATGCCTCTTATGGCTTCTTTGAAGATGATATCAGCTGTATCGATATTGATCAAGCCTGCTTCAGAGGTATGACCGTCCACAATCATTCTTGCGATTGAATACTCCCCAAGGCGTGATGGACCAGCATCGATACGCAACCCTGCATCAAGTGTTTGAAGAGTGGTACCTTTCCCTGAAATATTGACATTCATGTTCACAAGACCATCGAATGCATGATCCTGCAACACTGCTCCTGGATTGAGATCGATGAATTGCATAACGCCATCATAACCTAGATCCGTACCCCTGAAGACAAGATTCGTGAATCCTTTCAATGTTCCGGATTTGGTTGTGGCATCGAGTTGTATGTGCAGGGAATCAGAGGGTTTTCCTTTTACAGTCAATGAGCGAAAGTCCACATTCCCAAGGTATGGAAGGGAAGGCAAAGACAATGCAGGTAATTGCTGCAAGAGTACATCATAGTCTATTTTAAACTGCCGTACTGATTCAGCAGAGAATGCAAGTTTTTTTGCGTCAACAACATCTCGTAATGTTCCGGATACATGCAGTCTGGAATTGCGAGTACCAATTTCAAGATTTCCCACTGCGATGTCATTCAGTGTACCTTCGGCTTCAAGATCAATGTCATATACTCCAAAGATGCCGACATTCGGAAGAAATCTTCTTAAATCCTCAGAGTCGAATCTGTCTGCCGTCAATGTGATGAACATGGGAGAGGATTTTATTTTTTTGGCGAGATTGTCCTCAAAGAGATCAATTCCTTCCACTCTTCCTGACATTGTAAGTTGTGTTCCGGATGTGTTGACCTTGCACGAGTGCAAGGTTATGCCTTTCACCTCATGCACTACATTCAAAGACAAATCACGGATATCCAAACCACTCCGTATTTCTTTTGCAGAAAATGATGCAATGTCAGCTTCATATCTATGAATACCGGGGAATGCTTTACCGGACATGATGAGATTTACATCTGTTGCAAACACATCAGAAGTGGAGAACACACTTGGATTTGTATTTGTACTTAGTGAATCGAAAATCCTTATCGTACCACCACATATTTCCAAATTACCCAAAGTAATTTGCCAGTCGAATGGAGGTTTTGATGGGTCTTCCGGAATGGGCTTGAGCACATGTTCAATATTCCATGTACCTTTTACGGATTTCAATAGATTGATTGTGGGATGATCAAGCGTCAATGTGTGAATGGTGATCGATCGATTCAGCAATGCTTCCAAACTATAGGAAATTGCAATGTCCCCTGCCTTGAGTACCGTATCACCGGCAGCTGTCAATGATACATCATGAAGAATTATTCCCCTGAAAATATCCAAACGCATATCCGAAAAATGGATCTTACCCTGTATCTGCTTGTTGATTTGGTCTATCAACACGGGTCTGAACCATTCCCTAAAACCATCGGTCTGTACATACATGTACAATCCCACAAAACCCAAAACAAACACAAGAAACACCCCGGAAATGAATTGACCGACAAATCGAGAAATGCGCGTCGCAAGACTCGGTTTTTCGGCCAAAAGGGGCATTTGTTCTGTGTTTTGCTCGGACTTTTCCATACTGCAAAAATGGCGATTTTTCGCGACTTGTCCGAGGGTTTTCAACCCATCATCATGGGGCAATGACGATGGTTCCACCTCCATTGATAACTCGAAATTCGGGAGCAAAAAGTGAAGTTGCCTTGACCATCCCCCTGGAAAAAACACCCGATTTATCAACTTTTACCTCATATTCGAGCATCGATTTGCCTTTTGGCAGATAATCGACAAAGAAATTCATCCCGGAGTCACGAGGAATGGAATATGCCCAAATTTGTCGGAAATGACGATATTCGGAATTATTAGCCATAATGTCAAAGCATCCGGGGAATAAATCCTGTATGAACACATAATTCATCGCCATAGGACTTTGAATATGCAATCGAACGAGAATCGTTTCACCCAGGTGGAGCGTTTCTCCTTCCTTAACCGGCATGATTCTTTGCTCTGAATCATGAACTATTCGATGATAGGTTCTTTTCATCTGAAAATCTTGTTCGGCGGATGAAAACTCCTCTGACAACTGTACTTCTCTTTTTCGAAATGTTCCACCCCAAATTGGACAATTACCCGTGACAGAAACTTCCAATTTCTTGACATCGGCTGATTCCGAAATCTTTTGAGCAATCACTCCCGGGAAATGAGCGTATTCCAAGATTATGGGCTCTCCATTCATCGCAACAGAAACATTTGATGCATTTCCGGAGCATGTTTCTGAAGATGCGAGAATACTCATGACTGCCGATAATGTTGCTGAAGCGCTTCCCCAATGTCGGACTTGTTTTTGTCGTATCATATATCTCAGAATTCCATTCGCAATATCGGAATTAGGACTGATTTCCTTGAATGCCATCAATGCGAGGGCATGTGTTTCGATGTCGGCATCATGCCAGGATGTGGATGCAACCTGCCAGTGGGTTCCTGCATCGTCTTGAACGGCTCTTTCCATCAATGATCGAAGCATCGCATCTGCTTTTCTTTGTTCACCAGTTCTATGCAAGATCAGGGCAATCATTGCTTCAACTTGAGGACCAAATCGCATTCTGTTGTTCCACATCTTTTCATTGAGAATGGGCATCCAATCTTCAGATGGCAATGGATGTGATTGTAAGAAGAAAGAACGAGCATACAAGTAATGAATGTCAGAAAGGCTGATACGGAAGGAGTCTTTAACTTTAAGTGTGCTAAATACTGCATTCATGTCTTTTGTCATTTGTTCATCAAGCCATGAAATCGATCTGTCAATCATGAATGACAAATCCCGTTGATTCTCTACAAATCCCTTAAACCTTGAATTCACTCCGAGCAAAGCAAGGATATGCCTTGTGATATATGTACTTGAAGGCATGGAAGCAAACCACGGGAATGCGCCATCAGGTGATTGCATTGTTTGCAAACGATTAAGTGCTTGATCAGCGATTCGTGCGAGTCCCACTGAGTCTGCATAGATGTAAAGATGTTCAGCTTGTTCTTTCTGGGTTCGAATGTCTGATTCCCATGGACCGATATCCACCTGTTCACCAATCAAATTCTTGGTGAGAGGTGAATGCATTCTTCCTTTGAACAAAGAATCTTTCAATGCATTTCGAATCACTGAATTCTCAAGAATATATGTTCGTGCAAGATGAGCAGCAAGCAAACGATTTGCTTGATCCAATGTTGAGCCAAAAGACGGTGCAAGCAAATCAGGGAGAGCTTCCACCGCATACCAAAATGGTTCGGTAGAAAGTTGAATGGACATTGATTGTAC
>JBJTFZ010000196.1:0-4688 GCA_046093685.1 bacterium | reverse complement strand
GATAGAGCATTTGACTACGGATCAAAAGGTTTGGGGTTCGAATCCCTACGGGTGCGCTTCACAGATTTACACATTACATCTCAACAGAATATTTATGCTGAATCAAGCGAAAAAAGCAGAGATCACCAAGCAATATGGTGGCAGTGAAAAGAATACTGGTCTTCCTGAAGTTCAGATTGCTTTATTGACGGAGAACATTTCCGTATTGGCAAAACATCTTGAGCAACACAAGAAGGATTTTCATAGCCGTCGCGGTCTCATGCAAATGGTTAGCAAAAGAAAAAAACTTCTGAACTATTTGATGCGCAGTGACATCACGCGATATCGCGCAATTATCAGCGCCTTGTCGATCAGAAAGTAACCTCAAGGGCGCTCTTAGCGCCCTTTTTTGTTTATTTGACATAATTGAATTTACTCTACACATGGAGACTTCATAATCCTGGGTATGCCGATCTGAGTGCAGGAAGGAATCTTGTGAGATTTCATCCTCCGCTCAGACTTCTCCCTTGAGAACAAGTCCATCCATGAATGTTTCAAGTGCTATCACAAGGAGATTTATGGCACAACA
Organism: bacterium; assembly: GCA_046093685.1. Taxonomy (GTDB): domain Bacteria; phylum Bacteroidota; class Ignavibacteria; order Kapaibacteriales; family UBA961; genus UBA961. Next base: position 4,120 of record JBJTFZ010000196.1, on the reverse strand, counting down.
TTCAGTTTCCCTCATGCTCAATGGCAGGGAATACACAATCGAAACGGGTCGTTTTGCAAAATTGGCCAATGGTGCCGTCATGGTCCGCTATGGCGATACGATGGTGCTTGTCACGGCTTGTGCATCTCAAGATGCCAGACCTGACATAGACTTTTTGCCTTTGACCGTTGAATATCGCGAAAAGGCAGCTGCTGCTGGTAAAATCCCGGGTGGATTCTTCAAGCGCGAAGGAAAACCAAGTGAGAAAGAAGTTTTGTCTGCACGATTGATTGACAGACCTGCCAGACCACTCTTCCCCAAAGGCTGGAAATATGAAACCCAACTTGTGGCTTCTATTTATTCATCAGAATCCGAAATCGACTCAGATACTCTCGCTGCTGTGGGTGCTTCTGCAGCACTCGTGATTTCCGATATTCCATTCAATGGTCCTTATTCGGAAGTTATGGTTGGTCGTGTGAATGGCGAATTCATTTGCAATCCAACGATGAGTCAATTACTCGAATCAGACATTGAAATCACCGTTGCCGGAACTGATGAAGCCATCATGATGGTGGAAGGAAGTTCAAAAGAAATATCCGAAGAAGATTTTATTGCCGCCCTTGAATTTGCACATGCGACTATCAAACAATTGAATGCATTGCAATTGAAATTGCGTGAACTTGCAGGAAAAGCAAAGAAAGAATTCGAAGTTCCTGAAGATGATGAAGCTTTGCTCTTGGCGGTGAAAGCAATTGCTGCTCCGCTCATCAAAGAGCAGATTCGCAAGAACTCAATCAAAGAGCAGCGAATTGAATTCGCAAAGTCACTCCGTGAAACAGTTCTCAATGCATTGCAGGAAGCAGAACCCGTTGAGGATGCCGCTTTGCTCGATGCAAGAACAAAAAAAGTGAAGGGATATATCTCCAAGATTGAAAAGCATGAAATGCGTCGCATGATCATTGAAGACAAGCGTCGTTTGGATGGAAGAACAACCACAGATATTCGCTCAATCGATTGTCTTCCCGGGTTGCTTCCAAGAACGCATGGATCTGCATTGTTCACTCGTGGCGAAACACAAAGTTTGACAACAGTCACGCTTGGAACAAAGAGCGATGAGCAAATGATTGATGGCTTATTCGAAACCGAATATCGTCGTTTCATGCTCCATTATAACTTTCCTCCTTTCTCAACCGGTGAAGCGGGTCGTATGACTGGCACAAGCCGCAGAGAGATTGGTCATGGAAAACTTGCTGAACGCGCACTCAAAGTGATGATGCCCGGTGATGAAGATTTCCCTTATGTAGTTCGAATCGTATCTGATATTCTTGAATCCAATGGTTCATCTTCCATGGCAACTGTTTGTGCCGGAAGTTTGGCACTCATGGATGCCGGTGTACCCGTGAAGAAAGCAGTTGCAGGAATTGCGATGGGACTCATCATGGAAGAAGATGATTCCGCCATTCTCAGTGATATTCTTGGTGATGAAGATTTCCTTGGCGACATGGACTTTAAAGTAGCAGGAACCGTTGATGGAATCACAGCTTGCCAGATGGATATCAAGATTGGTGGATTGTCTACAGATCTTATGCGCAGAGCACTCGATCAAGCTCGTCATGGTCGCCTCCATATTTTGGGCATCATGAATGAAGCATTGTCCGAGCATCGTTCAGATCTATCGCAATACGCTCCAAGACTTACAACAATCATGATTCCTCAAGACATGATTGGAACAGTCATCGGACCCGGTGGCGACACCATTCGTGGCATGCAGAGAGAATTCGGTGTTGAAATCACCATCGAAGATGATGGATCATGCATCATTGCAGCTACAAATCAAGAAGCCGCTCAGCAAACCATTGCTCGCATCAAAGAATTGACCAGTCCTCCGGAAGTTGGCAAGGTGTATACGGCGACTGTGAAAGATGTACGCGAAGGACTCGGTGCAATTGTTGAATTCATGCCCAAGACAAAAGGTCTTCTGCATATTTCACAAATCAGCTATGACTATTTCCAAAATGTAAGCGATGTCTTGAAAGTAGGACAACAAATCGATGTCAAACTTCTCGAAATCCAATCAGACGGAAAATTCAGATTGAGTCATAAAGTTCTTCTCACTCCACCAGAAGGCTATGTGGAACCACAAAGACCGGAGCGTCCTCGCAGAGATGATCGTGGTGGTCGCGGTGGTTATGACAGAGATCGTGGTGGTCGCGGTGGCTATGACCGCGATAGAGGTCCACGCCGCGATGATAGACATCGTGATGATCGACCCCGCGAAGAGCGTCCAAGAGATGAACGCCCTCGTGATGATAGACAATTTGAAGACTAAATAACAATCCCCTTGCTCGAAAAAGCAAGGGGATTTTTTGAAAATTTAAACTAATTCCAATTTTTGTCAAAACGATCTTATAGCCCTAACATTTGTAGAATTTGTTTTGTAATTATAGTCAGTACTTCCATTTGTAAAACTAATATACCACCCATAGTCTGCACAATATTCAGTACTGCTCCAATAATAATTTCCCAAGAGTTGCGCACTTTGTATTTGAGTCAAAGTGTTTGCGACTGTGAAGTAATTATTCCATAATAATGACAATTCTTGAATGGAAGGCATGTACCAATCATTATGACCTCCAGAAACAAGATCCAGACATAATTTTGCGGCACTGTTCGTGTGTCCTGATTGATTAACTATTGCATTGCTATTGGAAGACCCATTCCAACTACTTTGTGATGATACTCCTATTTCCTGAATGATATTACTCCAAGATTGGGATGGACTTTGATCAGTAAGTGCTAGAATCAAACCATGCTCTACACCCTGGTTATCCTTGTATAAATGGAATATCACTCCTCCACCGTAGTTTTCACCAATCCAATGCGTAAAACCACTTCCTGTTGCACCGGTTGAAATTCCATCTAATTTAACTTTATCACTCGCCGACATCGCTCCTGCAGTTGTTGTGGTCGCAGTAGCCAATGAAAGGGTCTGTCCATTCATACTTAATCCGTTTGCAGTGCCAATGGAAACATTTCCTGTATTCGTTCCTGAAAGATTTGTTGCCGACAATGATCCTGATACGGATAAATTCCCTCCAATTGTTGTATTGCCTGTAATTCCAACATTCCCGGAAAGACTAGTATTTCCACTGACTCCAAGCGTACCGCCTATTTGAGCATTATTTGCAATCTCAACCGAATGTAGATATGATGCATCAGTCGTCAATACACCACCTTGAAATAATGTATTCCCATTCTCAAAGACGGTGATTGCATTTTTTCTTTGACTCGAAGAACTTCCTATACCCACTGAAAACCGTCGATTGCCCGTAAATGCAGTATTTGATGTGTTTGCTGGGTTTGTGGAATTCGAAGCAAATGAGCCGACTACAAATTCGTGATTGCCGCTAGCGATATGACCTGTGCCGATGGCTGTGGCATTCTGACCACTTACTTGATTGTTGAATCCAATAGCCATTCCATTTGATGAGGAACTCACAGTATTGTTTGTTCCTATGATATAGCCATTATTACTTGTTGTCAGTGAGTTATTAGATCCCATGATGCCCGAAGTATTACCGGAATTGATCTTATTGGTTGTTCCACCCGCAATGAATGAATGACGGGCATTGCTTGACACTACATTATCTTGACCTCCTGATACATTCGTAAACTCGCCGTAAGCATCATTATTTAGCCCACCTGATACGACAGCATGATTTCCATTCGCTTCATTATTTGCACCACCGGATACTACCGAATATTGACCATTTGCTTTATTGTTCATTCCACCTGCTATGGCTGCGACCTGTCCTGATGATATATTGCCACTGCCACCACCAATCGTTGAGTGCATCCCGGATGAAATATTATTCTGACCACCGGAAACCGTGGCAAATGTCTGCATTGCTCTATTCTCCTGACCACCCGATACTGTTCCTGCCTGAGAGGTTACAAAATTTGACCTACCACCGCCAATCGTGCCGTGATTGCCACCAACTTGATTGGTTTGGCCTCCGGAAACTGTTCCATACATCGAAGATGATGTAACTATATTTGCATTTCCGGCGGTAACCGTAGACCATGATCCCTGGGCTCTATTCTCGGATCCTCCTCCAACAAATCCATAGTTACCTTGAAC
>JBJTFZ010000195.1:0-11835 GCA_046093685.1 bacterium | reverse complement strand
AATCTGTTCTTCTTGCACGATAAAGGCGATAGCCCATGAAGTCAAGACCACGCTCGAGATCATCATAAGAATATTCCGATGTTGAATCCCATTGAACGATGACGGCATTGTTCAAAGGTCTCCAACTTACCTTTGCAGGTTCCGGAGGAGTTGGTGTACGGAAATTGTCATCATACACTCTTTGAGCGAATTTATCACGCTTGATAAGTTCAACGATATCGGCGGTAGCACCTGTTGCATCACTGCCCGTAGGTGTATTCGCCATAATCAAACCAACAACAGTTCTTGCTGTATCTCCGGGACGAAGAGAAAATGGACCGGTAGCCATCAAGAAACGCTTATCACCGGCAGGAGTATCTCCATCCTTGATTCCCAATGCCATGAAATCATAGCGTTGATCATTCTCTTTTGGATCATCTGTGATAACCCAGTTGCGGAATGTTTTCAAACCCAATTGCTCACGGTTTGTATACACACGCTTATCATTGCGAAGAAATGTAGCTGAATCAGGACTTGCCCCGATGAGTTTGAATACAACTGAATCTTGTCCATTTTGATCGGGCAATGTGTCTACAGGAACAAGTGCCGGATATGTTGCAGGACTTTCCAAGAAGTCGAATCCAATATATCCAAAACCTTTACCGGCTTCACCTTGATTTCCTTGTGACCACTGAACGGCCAAATTCAGAGTGTCTTCTTCATCATAAAAACGGGTTCTGTCATTTGCTGCATAATTTGCCGATGACCCGGCAATACCTATGTCCATATCGAAAGCAGGTGCTAGCCAGCAATCACGAAGGGTATCTTTTGATTTATTGATTACAGCATATTTTATGAACAAGAAATCGCGATAATCACCAAATCCCCAAGAATAGATCATTTGCTCATATTGCAAACGCATGGGATATCCCTCATTACGGCGACGTCCTACCCCACCTTCATAACGATTCAAATCAGTGTCTTTGAATGTTGCGAAAATATCTTCGCCGGAAATAAATGCAGGACCCTTTGGATAAGCATCCAAAGTTCTTGAACCAACTGCATCAACATATCCACCAAAATATCTGTCTTTTCTAAGTTCATCATTCAGATTATCACTAACATCCCAAATTGGCCAGGGCGATGTTCCATCTGATGGTTTTACCGGAGATCCGTCTGAACGGCGATAGTCTGATGAAAAATACAGACGATACTTTTCACGGCTTGCATCATTGACCAAATCCTGATCTTCAATGCGTCCCGGTACCATCCATGAAAGTCCTGAATTGGGATTATAGGAAATTGCACACAATTTCACAGTATCACCAATAGGATTCAATTTCTTGGCGGCAAACCAAATACCTCCACCGAAGATATATTGATTGTTTGAACCGCGAGGCCATTTTCCTCCACCGACTCCATTTGCAACATCTAGACCAATGATGCCATAATTAGTGGAGAAGAATTCAATTCTACTCACTCTGTTTTTTTGCAGATCATAGGTACCGCTTACGGCTCTGAGGGTTTGATCCCCACCTTTACCGGCTACCGATCCGTCCTTCGTTCTTGCGAAGGAAATTCCGACTGTGGTGACCACAAGCAGAATCCAGATTGTTATGTTATGTATTGTTTTTGACATATATACACCTTTGTGCATTCAATTGTTTGGATCAAAAGTTAATCATCATGCCGAAGAATGCGGAGCGTGGTGTTTGATAATTCCCACGGAAAGCAATTCTATCTTCACGCCAGATTTTGTACGATTCATATTTCTCTTCTTGAGTAACAATTCCATCTTTGTTAAAGTCAGCTTGCTCTCTGTACAAGCGCTCGCCATAGATGTCATACTGGGTCGGCTGGAATGTTGAAGGATTGGAAAGATTTGCTTCGCGATACCAAATCACCGGGCTTAAATCTCCAAGCATTCTATCAAGAACATCACCATCATTGTCTGGATCTTGTGTTCTTGCAAACACTGCAACAACTTCCGTACGATTAAACAAGTTGAATACATCGGCAAATATTTGCAAGGATGTTCTGCCCATTGACTCTCCGAACCAATCTTGCAACATGAATGCTTTGGTTATACGAAGGTCTGTTGAGAAGAATGATGGCTGGCGTTCAGCATTGAACTCCCCAATGGGATTTCCACGACGATCTTGACGAGTATATGGAGTACCTGACAAGAATCGATTGGTGAAGCTGATCGTCATGTTTTGCATTGGACGCATACCTGCAATCTCGATACCCTCTTCCCTGCCCCAGACGAAATCAACAATTGCATTGATCACATGACGGCGGTCGGAATTGAATGGGAATTCAGAGAGTGGGAATGTAACTTGACCTGTATATGGATCAGGTTGTAGAGCATAGTTACTTTCAGGACTTGAAGAAGTACCCGAAACCGATGCCAAGGTATAATTGATATTGAATCCGATATTATTTGTCGGACGCTTACGCAAAGTGAATTCAATACCACGGGCTGAACCATATTCGGCAACTGCATATTCTTGATAATTATCAGGAACAACACGGAAATTTCGAATACCAACCTGATTATAAATATCCTTGTAATATGCGGTCAAATCGAATGCGAAATCATCACTGAGCTGAAGATTGTATGATACCTGATATGCATTCGTTCTTTGGGCTTCCATATTGGGATTGCCCACGATGGTATTTCCACGAAGACGATCAGTATTGAAACCATCATACATGTAGCTGAAGTTTGGCATTTGGAAATAGACCCCATATGCCAATGTGAAAATTGAACGATCAGTAACAGGATAGGTGATTGCCAAGCGCGGACTCAACTGAAATTTTACGGTGGCATCAGAGAATCCATCGGTTGAAGAAATCGGCAACCACACATTCGAGCGTTGTGATCTGTAAATCGCATTTGGATTTGTCATGTCAAAACGCAAACCTGCATTAATGATGATGCCTTTGTATTTGATTTGGTCTTGCACATAGCCTGAAGCTTCAATCGGCTTCATTGGTTTGCCGGTTCTTTCATTGACAACAGTGGGATTGATTGCATTCTTACTGTATATGTTTCCACCATACTCATCGGTGTAAATATCGAAGAATGGATTACCATCCCATGGAAGAGAATTATTGTGACGACGAAGTTCATAGGAACGAACTTCAAAACCGGCTTTGAAATTATGTGTAATCTCTCCGGCATCGATGTTTGCATTGTAAAAACCATCGAATTGCAAGAAGTTTTGACTTCTGAATTCAAATGCTCGTTCATTACCATGTCTATTGAAGAAACCTTGCAAACCATAGGGATTATTTGTACTCGATGCATTTGCATTATCTTCGATATATCCGGTCAATGGATTTCTTTGGTAAATGTCAAGGAACAAATATCCATCAGCAGTCTTTTGCGTTCTAGGTGCACTTTGGAACCAATCAATCGCGCCATCTGATGATTCAACCAATTCTGAAGGGAATTCTGATTTGGTATTAGTTCGTGGTTGATATAAATCCTGCGGTTTGTATACATCAATTGTTCCGAAGATTCCCGGATCATCAAAACTTCTTCTCTTTGCAATTTCATTATTGTTAGAGTTGGAAGATACAGTGAATTCAAAGAAACTATTGGAAGAAAGCGTTTGATTCACACGGATGAATGCATTATTGACGATATTGTTGACTGCAGCCAACTTTGCTGCATATTCAGGAACATAGATGGTGTCTCCCGCAGTAAGCCTTCCTGTGGTCAAGTCAACTTTTTGATTTTTCACGCCAAAATCATCTGCATATAACCAACCCCAGCTCATGCGCTCACGACTTGTCAAACCAATTTGACCGCCAAGAGTAACACTGAGATCGCTGAAATTGAATTTCATGCGACCTGTCATATTACGAACCCATGTTTCTTGATTGGGCAATTGACCAAGATTATTTCCATCAGGATCATTGACACCCAATGAGGCACCACCGTAAATTTCACGAGCATATCTGCCCGTCAAGAAGAATGTTGCATTCTCAAGCACCTGAAGCGGACCCCCGATACCGATATCGAATGAGTTTTCATCTTTGTTCATGAGCTTCACGCCATTACCTGCCTCACCAAACAATGCCGGAAGATCTCTTCTCCAACGGAGAAATCCTTCATAGCGATCGGTGCGACCGGTCTTCACGACGGTATTCACAAATCCACCGATGACATTTCCATATTCCGCGGAAAAACCTCCGGTGAGAACTTGCACTTCTTCCACAGCAAAGTTTGAAACGGTGGGAGAATATGTGGTTCCACTGGAACCAAAACCACCGCTGAAACGGTCGGAAACTTCCAAGCCGTCAACACGAATTTGTGTTTCATTTGCGCGAGAACCACGAATTTGGAATCCGTTTCCTGCTCCTTGAACACCTGCATTCAAAGCCACAATACCCTGAACCGTTTCACGGGCTACACGAATATTGTCTTCACCTTGATTGCTTCGGAGTGATCCGATCTGTGTTTTACTAACCATGTTTTGCTCTTTCTTTGCATCCACGACAACAGCATTTGAAGTTACTGTTGCTTCTTGCATGCGAGCATTCAACTCGGTTGTCTGATCGGCAGAAATGCTGACAGTTGCCTTGAAGTCTTTGTAATTGACCGCTTTAAAGACAACCGTATAGGTTCCGGCGGGGATATTGACGACAATATATTTACCGTCTGCTTTCACAAAGGCTCCGCGAGTTGTTCCTTGCACACGAACTGTGGCACCAACAACGGGTTTGCCTTTGTCATCTGTCACTTTCCCTGAAAGTGTGCCATAAAGTCCGGCAATAGCACTTAAGGGAGCTGTGAGCATACATAGAAATAATGCCAGTAGCCTTAGTTTCATAGTATCTCCAAAAACCGAGATGACTCGGATGAATAGTGTATAAGTAATTGTAATTAACAAAGAATGAGGGTTGCCATGAATATGACAACCCTCTATTTAATCATCGTACGATGGAAAACATTTTTGTTGATGTTCCATGCTCTGAACGAATGGTGCAGAAATATGTACCATTTTGGAAAGAAGAAGTTGAAAGCATCACCATGCCATCTTTCGCTAGTTCAGCGGGCATTGAAGCGATTGTTTTACCCAATGCATCGGTGATGGTTACAGACTTGTTTTCGGAATGATTGCCAAATGAAATAGTGACAATATCTGTTGCAGGATTGGGAGCAATTGAAAATTCTGCCACTTCATCATTCTTCTCGTTCACACTCACGAATGTGGGACGGAATGAATGGAATTGAACATAATTTTCTTCGACATCCTGATTCGCATTCTGAATGCTTACACCGGGTGTGCGGTCTGCTTGATAAGCCATCATGACAACGCCATCATTGACTCTTTGATACATCGATGGGAATTGACAATCATACTCTAAAGGAGTCAAATCAATTTCAGGCTCCCATGTATCGGATCCATTGAATTTCTTTGACACATAAATGTGACCCTGCAATCCAAACGCAGCATTATTATCTGCTAGAATCGTTTCAAACACATCTCCATTTTTGATACCGGTATACACCATGTACAAAGAATTGTCTGCATCATCCACACCAAGTTTGAAGTGACGGCACAATCCTGAGCCAAATGGTCTTGTTACAACGGTACCGTCTCCATTCCAATCTTCGGACATAACTGTAAGCCCGTATGAATTTGCTTGCTCATTGAAATACACTCCACGCACTCTTGTATAAATGCTTGCATAAGTTGTGTCATCAATAAACTCAATCTCACCATTGTCATTCATTTTTGCAGTACCAATATTCCAGCTTGGTGCTGTTGAAGCCATTCCGTGTACGAAACCATCAGCATCAATGACAATGTCAAATGAAGGACCACAAATTGGAACTGTGTCAGTTGTTGCCCTGAAGGTTCCATCGCCATAATCCTCTACAACATAAGCCGCTTCATGTCTAGAACCACCGAATACATTGATTGGTTGTCCCCATGTTTCTCCATTATCTTCCGACTTAATGATTCGAAGATTGAATGTGGTATCCTGATAAGCAAGAACTACATTGCTACCTCTGGTAGCCAATTGATAAGAATTTGCACCGCGTCCAGTTGGAAGTTGTGGATTCGAAAGAGGACCAGTCAATATTGCAGGTTCTGACCAAGTATTCCCCTTGTCTGTTGAACGCATGTACACAACTTGCTCACTGAAATTTTTGCTGGAAGTGTCTGAAGTGAACACAAGATGCGTGACATCATCACCATCAACGGTTGCATGTCCCCACAATGATGAATCGGCACCGGGAATTTGCTTTGAAGTGAATGCAATATCACCGAAGCTTGTGTTCTTTGTAATCCTCATTGCAGATGAAGATGACTCGGAACTAATGACGTGAGCTATTGAACCAACGGAACCGTCTTTATATTGAATGATTGAAGGAAAGCCTGAACGAATTGTTCCCTCAATTCTCTCCCATTCAATATCTGTGTATTTCTTTGGATTAATGGGATCAGCCATATCAATCAAAGCATAGTAACTGCCTCTGGTTGGATGAGGAGGGGTAAAACGCTCCATGTCAACCGCACCCATCCAAATCACTTGAGCTGATTTGTCATTTCCCTCTTGGAAATATGAAATACGATGAGGCATTGAGCCATTTGATTGCAAATCATAGTATGTGACCCCAAGCAAAACTCCGGGCAATGCACCTGTTGTTTTCATGAATGGGGTTGTGGAATTTTTTGATCTCCTGACCTTTTTACCGACTTCCACGAAATTGTTGCTTTGCGGAGCCATGACAGGCTTGCCTGCAATTCCTTGGGAAATCAATGTATTGTTGGGGGCAGGTTGCGCAAATCGCATTCCTTCAGTTTTAAGCTCTGTGTTTTTCAAAGGATATATCTTACCCTTTTGTAGAGTTTCTGAATGCACGCTAATTGAGAATGCAAAAGAGAAACAAATTGCCGTGACCAGAGTACAAAAAAGCATGGTGAAATTCCTCATACTGTATGAATGGTAGATGATATACTGATTAAGCCGATTTCCCGCAAAAACAGGGATAACCGTCATACAAATTACGCAGAAAAACCTCTTGTAACCAAACGATAATGATGCTTGATGAATGAATGTGGATAAAGTGGCTCAGTATCGAGCAACAATTCTCTGTAGATTCAGGTTCAATGAGACAAAAAATGCCGACAGCACTGATTAATGAGACATCAAAGCTTGAACGGTTTCCTGTGCTTCCTGCAATGCTTCACGAGGGCTTTGCATTCCATAAACCGCTTGTGAGACTGCCATTTCAAATGCATATTCGATATCGAGCCATTTGGGATGCACGGCCGATAGTCTGGATTTCCCCAATTGATCAATAAAGACGGAAAAACCCTTAATGGTAGAAAAGAATGGATCTTTTTGACCTTCCAGATCGGCGGGTATACCGGCGGTTATGCTCAATCTACAGAGTCTCATTGTCTGCTTGCCTGCAGTAAGGAACTGTATAAGACGCAAGGCTTTGGCCCTTTTCTTGCTGTTTTTGCTGATGGCAAGATAATCCCCACCTGTAAATGAAAGACCGGTTCCTGCTTTCATCCCCGGAACCAATGCCAGCCCGAAGTTCAATGATGATTGTTCCTTTGGGATTTTCTCCAAAAGCCATGGACCACTCACCCAGAAACCTATTTTACCCTGAATGAATAGTTTGTCCAATTGTTTTGCAGACTCAATTATTCCATGAGGAACAAGCGCGACATAGGATTCCAATGCTTCAACATTGCCTGGGTTATTCAAAATTGGCCTCCCCTTCGCAGACAACACATCCCCGCCATTACTCCACATAATCGGAAGAACGCGTTTGTAAACTTGATGTAAATCCTGACTTACAATCCCGATTCCATATATGCCTTCATCCCCGATACTTTTCACTTTTGCTGATTGATCAAGAAGCTCCTTCATCGTCTGCGGATATGGCGTTGATGATAAACCTGCCTTTCGACGAAGATCTTCATTCACGAACAGGATTCGAGTGCTCAGTACCCAAGGAACTGCATAATGTGAACCCTCCCATTTCGCAGGGTCCAAAGAAACTGATGGGAATCGTTCAGATTGAATTTCCTGCAGTGTCAGCGGTGAGAGTACCCCTCCTCCGGAAAATTGAGCGACCCAGTCTGAACCGAGTTCTATGACATCAGGTTCGGTTCCGGAATTGAATGCGGAAATCAGTTTTGTTTTTCCGTCAGACCAATTCAGTCCAATCAACTCAACGGACATACCCTCTTTTTTGGAAAATTCCTTAAGAAGTTGCTCAAGCTCTTGTTGATGTTCCGGAGAATTGAGAAAACAACCAAATCGTAGAACATTGTCTTCACTTTTGTTATCCCCAGAACAACCGGAGCACAATAATGCTACACAAACAAGGATGAGTTTCACATATTTCATGTCAACCCGGTTGAACTCCATATACTGAAGCAACTTTTGCAAATGCATAGTTCACGAATTCTTGTTCGGACAATGGTTGTCCCGTAACGGCTTGTATTATTTCTCCGGGTTTGGCTGTCTTACCGTATGCGTGAATATTTTTTCTTAGCCAAGAAAGTATCCCCGAGAATTCACCGACTGCAATATCATGTTTGACTGAAGGCATCTCTTCCTGAATTGTTTTCCATTCCATTGCAGCATACAACTTGCCAAGTGTATAGCTTGGGAAATATCCAAATCCACCAAAAGACCAATGAACATCCTGCAAACAGCCCATTGCATCATTTGGAGGCAATATGCCCAGATACTCTTTCATTTTTGCATTCCACGCTTCCGGTATGTCTTTTGTGGCGAGAGTGCCATTGATCAGATCTCTTTCAATTTCAAATCGTAGAATGATATGCATGTTATAAGTGATTTCATCTGCTTCAACCCGTATTAGTGAAGGTTGTATAGTATTCACTGCATGGAACATGTCTTTTGGAGAAAGTCCTTTGGCTTGTTCCGGGAAGTAAATAGCAAAATGAGGCATTGCATATTCCCAGAACTCCTCGGTTCTTGTGACGATTGTCTCCCACAGCAATGACTGTGATTCATGCATACCGATTGATGCACCTTCCGCTGCGAATGTTCGAGCAAATTCATTTGGGAAGCCTTGCTCATACAAACCATGTCCTGTTTCGTGAATCACTCCGTATAAACAAGAAGACAAATCATGTTCATTGATGCGAGTGGTAAGCCGTACATCATGTTGTGTGAATGATGTGCAAAATGGATGGGCAGTGAGATCCATGCGTCCCCGTGTAAAATCAAATCCCATTTTTTCAGCAATCAATTTCGAAAATGCCATTTGGGCATCGGCCGGGAAATGCTGTTGCAAAGGCTTGTCGGTCACGGTATGTTTGACGGGCTCAATTGCTTTCAAAATGACTGAAGTTGCATCTCGCAATTTGTCGAACACAGGATTCAGATGAGAAACCGTTGCGCCCGGTTCATAGATGTCAAGCAATGCATCATATCTATTTTCAGCATACCCGCGATATTCCGCTTCTTCCCTTTTCAGTGTCAATAACTCATCGAGTATTGTTGAAAAAATCGAGAAGTCTTTGTTTGAACGAGCTTCTTTCCAGATATCTTGCCCCAATGCCTGAGCTTTCGAAACTCGCTTAACCAAATCCTCAGGCAATTTCACGGCTTTTTCATGCTCTTCCACAAACAAACGCATGATCGGTTGTTGTTGAATGCTGTTCTCCTTCTTGATAGCATCCACCAATGCTTTTGCTTTATCACCGGTAAGCATTTGATGCATCACAGTGCTAAGTGTTGAGATTTGCTCTGCGCGGGTCATCGAACCACCATGAGGCATATATGTTTCCTGATCCCAATTCAATACAGCGGTTGCTGCACCGATATCGCAAATGGTATTCATGAGGGAGAGTGTTTCATTCTGAACGGATTGAGCATTCATTGTAATGGTCCTATGCGATGAGAATTATGCGTTTGAATATGACAACAAATGTGTCAACCAAGAATTTCCAAGTTTTTCAAGAACAGAGTTTTGCCGGAGCCTACTTTTCAAATGAGCAAAATCAACCCTGTCCAATTCTTGATCCTGATTGAAACATGAAAAGACCGGAGTGATTTCTTTTCCGGTTTCGGGATCGACATGTTTTTGTAAGCATTGAGCGCAAATCTCTTTCATCATGCATTGCATAGGTGAATTGATGGAACCTATTGCAACATGATCTCCTAAAAAGGGTCGTAAAATTCCTTTTCTGGATTCCTTAACAGCATTCATCATTCCATCGCTTCCAATTGCAATAATTCTTTTCACTGATTGCATTGGAATCACTTGCTCGCCTGCTCTTCCTTCAGCATAAGCAAGAATGGCTTGGATGATATTTCCTCTGAAATGTACATCCTGAGGTCTTCTTGGCTGAATTTCAGCACCTGTATCTGTACACCACACGATTTTATCTGTAGATGATTCAATCTCATCCATCTTGAAAACATCTTCGCCTTGTTTGTATCCCGCGAAATACATCACATTGCATCCCTGCTTTTTCAAAGCTTTTGAAATCGAAAAAAGCACGGCATTCCCGAGGCCTCCTCCGGCAAGCAATACTGTTTCTCCGAATGGAATCTCAGTTGGCGCGCCGGTGGGACCCATCACAACAAGTCTTTGACCGGGTTTAAGATATTGGACCAGCTTGGAAGACGCACCAATCTCCAATACAATCATCGAGAGGAGTCCTTTTTCCACATCTGTCCAAGCACCAGTCATTGCCAATGCTTCCATCGACATTGCCTTTCCATCTATGATGATGGGATCGGTGTCATAATTTTGCATTCTGTAAAACTCACCCGGCCTGAAATTTCTTGCCGCTGCCGGAGCATGGACAATGATTTCCGTGATTGTCGGGGTGAGTTTCTCAACATGTACGACCGTGGGTTTGAATTCGAAATCAAGCATTTCAAAAAATGACTGAACTTCCGTTTGTTGCGGGACATGATCTTCACTTTCAGCTCTTTTGATGTCTTCGCTAAAAAGATCTGCGATTTTTTTGTATCCGTTCTTTGCACTGGCCATTGCCTTCACGACACTACCTGCATAATACGGATGTCCATCCCCAAAGAAAGACACCAATTTCCCTTCCTGTTCATAAGAAGTGAAAAAAGCCTGAGAAAAATCATATAATTCGGGTGTGAGTTTCATTGTCATCACTCATTGATGATCAACATTGCATCGCCATAAGCAAAGAGCCTATAATCACCCTTTATTGCTCTCTTGTATGCTTTGAACAATAAATCCTTTCCCGCGAAAGCGGCCGACAATAATATTGAAGGTGTTGCAGGTGGATGGAAATTGGTAATGAAACGATTTGCAATTTTGAATTCATACGGTGGATAGATGAATTTGTCTGTCCAACCACGATTTGGCTTCACTGCACCTGTTGTCAAGACACTTGCTTCCAATGCACGAGCAACACTGCATCCAACCGCATATACATTTCTTTTGGATTTCAATGATTTATTGATTGTGTCGGCATTGTCTTTCGTGATTTCAAAATACTCCGAATACATACGATGCTTGGTGAGATCTTCCACCTCGATGTTTTCGAAAATTCCTTGCCCAATATTCAAACTGACATATGCGATGCGAACACCCTTCTTATCCAATTCCTTCAGCATCTTTTGCGTGAAGTGAAGGCCTGCCGTAGGTGGTGCGATGGAAGCGGTTTTCTCCGGATTTGCAAACACGCACTGATATGTTTCTTTGTCATGTTCGGTTGGTTCCCTTTTGATATACGAAGGCAAAGGCATTTCTCCGATGCGCTCTATCACTTTGAATAAATCTCCGTCATAACTGAAGCGAACTGTTCGACCACGATTGGTTGTATTATCAACCACTTCGCAATAGAA
>JBJTFZ010000194.1:0-3107 GCA_046093685.1 bacterium | reverse complement strand
ATCCATTTGCATCATTGGAAGCCAATGTGAATGAACGTGCCGAGAATCCGCGATCACGAATTTCCATCAAGGCACCTGTTTTCACTTTCAATTCAGCTGTAATTGGTATTGTTAGATTGAATGAGCCACCATTCACTTGATCGGTAAGATTTGAAAAGAATCGTCCTGCCAATGTTCCATCACCCAATGGCTGAATATCCGCAATGAATGGAGCATCAGGAGAAGTTGATTGACGTGAATAACGAAGTCTTCTAAAATCCGGCTCATCTCTCTCTGATTGAGAATAACCATATCTCCAATCAAGCAGCATATTATTCAAAGGCAATGTATGCTCCCCACTCACTTGAGTTGATAATAATTCTTTTTGCACGAATTGAGCACTGAATTGTCTGAAATCAATTCCTTGCGTGGAATCTGCACCCTGCAAAAACAATGTCTCATCATCAATGGAACGATTGTACATGTTCTTGAAGCTGATTGAATTGGTTGTTCCTATTTTATAGGAAACATTCATCAATGCTCCGATTCCTGCTGATCTGCTCGACACAGAACCACTGCTCTTCCGTTCATAGGAGCCATCACCCAATAATGTATTTCTATCTGTTGCTGATTTGATTGCATAGGAATTCCCATGAGACAATGATGCAATCACACCAAGTTCATTTCCACCAACTTCAAATATGTCAGTATATGCAAGATTGATGCTGGTATTTGGATTCGCGGAACTTGAATCTTTTCTCCATGAATCCGATTTCAAATCTCTTCCAAATTGCTGGAGTTTGTTTTGTGCGTCTTCCTTTCCGGCATAGGCATCACGGACTAGTCTATCAGTTTCCGCTCTATTGGTTGGAGCACTTGAAGGAAGTGATCTCATTCCATCATCAAATCCCAACCAATCGGAAGCACTTCCCGGTGTACTCAAGAATGCATTGTCTCTCAATGTTGTATTTGTATTGAATGCACTTGATATGGATGCTTTGAGTGAAAAGCCATCGGGGAAATCGACAGTGTTCAATTGCACAAGACCACCAACGAAGTTTCCGGGAAGATCCGGTGTGAATGATTTTGCGACATTTGCACTTTGCAAAAACTCGGATGGGAACATGTCGAATGCAAATGAACGCTTGTCCGGCTCTGTGGTCGCCAATCCGGCACCATTCAATGTTGTATTGTTATAGCGATCACTCACGCCTCGCACATAAACGAATTTATCACCCACAAGCGTAACGCCTGAAACACGCTTCAATGCCTGTCCCGCATCGCCATCAGGAGTTTTTGAAATTTCTTCTTTGGATATTCCATCACTCACCTGGGCCGCATTTTTTCTTTGTGCAAGAATCGTTGATTGTGCATCATTGGAACGACGAGCCTCAATCACAACATCTTCCGTTTTCTTTGATTCGGGAGACAAAGTGGCATTGATGGTGGTGGTCTGACCTGCAGTCACGATCACAGAACCGACTGTCTTGGCAGAAAATCCAACGGATGTAAAGATGATGGAATATGTCCCCGGAGCGACTGACTTGATGGTATATTTCCCCTTAACATCAGAAAAGGCACCTTTTTTGGTGTCTTTGAGGCGCACTGTGACGCTGCGCATGGGTTCACCTGTTTCTGCATCTTTTACAGTACCTGAAATGATGCCATCTTGCGAGAAAGCTGATGAACAAAGCCCGCCAAAACCTAGAATAAGGGTAATGATGAGAGCTGAAAAACGATTTTGCATGATAAAACTGTTCGAAAATGATACAACACACACGAGAACAGTACAAAATTACCGGTGGGATGTAACCTGTATGTAAAGTCCATATTACCACTTGGTAATGTGGGCTCACTTTTCCCTAACTTTGTGAAAAACCAAGGAGTATGTATGTCATTTGAACTCTTGCAAACCCTCTGCAAAACCCCGGGAATACCCGGCCGTGAACATCATTTTCGCGAATATGTATCGGCAATCTTGGCGCCTCAATCGGATGAACCACTGAGGACAGATCCCATGGGAAATCTCTTTGCCGTGAAAAAAGGCAAAGGCAATGCACCCAGATCCATCATGCTTGCCGCACACATGGATGAAATCGGCTTTATCGTACGATTCATAACAAAAGAAGGTTTTCTCTATGTACAGCCTCTGGGTGGTTTTGATCCAAGAGTATTGATTGCACATCGCGTCACCGTGCATACAAAGTCTGGTCCTTTGCCCGGAGTTTTTGGATTTAAACCAACACATTTCACCACACCCGAAGAACGCAATAAGGTTGTGCCTTTGGCAGATTTGTTCATCGATATCGGATTACCAGAGGATAGAGTAAAGGAATTGGTGAAAATCGGTGATCCTGTCACCATGCAATGCGATTTGATGGAGATGGGAAATTTATATTCAGGAAAAACACTTGATGACAGAGTGGGCGTCTATGTGATGCTTGAAGCTTTCAGGAGATTCAAACATAGTGAAGATCATATTCATGCAGTGGCAACAGTTCAGGAAGAAATAGGTGTTCGTGGAGCAAGGACCGCTTCATTTGGATTACAACCTGATATCGGCATAGCTTTGGACATCACCATTGCGGCTGATATCCCCGGTGTTGAGGAACGCGATCATTGCGTGAAAGTAGGAAAAGGCGTCGGAATAAAAGTGATGGATAGTTTGTCCGTTTCACATTATGGACTCTATCAATTCTTCTGCGAATTGGCAGAGCGTTTTGAAATTCCGCATCAATATGAAGTACTTCCAAGTGGTGGAACAGATGCAGGTGCAATGCAAGTCTCAAGAGATGGCATTCCGGTAATCACGCTTTCCATTCCATGTCGATATACGCATACTGTTGCCGAAGCAGTTCACAAAGATGATATCGAAGCTACGATACGATTGCTGATAGCATTTCTGGAACATTCACATGAATTCAGTTTCTAATGAAAAAGGCTTCCAAATGGAAGCCTTTGTTGTAGAATTTCGAATATTAAAAGTTGATTTTCAGAATACCGGTTGTTGGATTGAATGTAACCGGGAATTCTCTTAGTGTTTGTGATGGACCACTTTCAAATACATAGCCAAAAGTCTTTACATCAACAGAAAACTTGTCTTTCATAGTACAGGTTTCTCAAATGAG
>JBJTFZ010000193.1:0-15907 GCA_046093685.1 bacterium | reverse complement strand
AAGGTCATGGGTGAAGATGCGATTGTCTAAAAGCACGCGACTGACTTTCTTTTCGATGATACGAAGGGCGAGACCTTCCACGTTGGCGGTTTTTCCTACGCCGGGTTCTCCAATCAATTCGGGATTGTTTTTCTTTCTTCTCGAAAGAACTTGAGCCACACGCTCAATTTCCTTCTCTCTTCCGATGACAGGATCCAATTTGCCTTCATGAGCAAGTTTGGTGAGATCTCTTCCGAAATTGTCAAGCACTGGAGTTTTCTGCTTGTCGGATTGTTGCGTCTTTGAAGAAGATGAACGGACTTTGTCCTGCTTTGACGGGGATGATTTTCCATTGATGATATTATCGAGTTCTTTACGAACTTCATCATATGAAATGGAAAATTGAGAGAGAATCTGCGCAGCAATATTATCATCATCACGAAGCAATGCCAAGAGCAGATGTTCTGTTCCGATTACCTCCGATTTATACAATTTTGCCTCGAGATAGGTGATCTTGAGAACTTTCTCGGCTTGCTTGGTGAGCGGAATATTCCCAATGGTCAATGTCCCGCTACTGGTGCGTATTGTATCTTCAATCGATTTTTTGAGCTTGAACAGATCTATACCGACATTTCTGAGGATTTTAACTGCTATTCCTTCTCCTTCGCGGATGATCCCCAAAAGCAAATGTTCGGTACCGATATAATCATGCCCTAGTCTGAGCGCTTCTTCTCTGCTCAGTCTGATCACATCTTGTACGCGATTTGAAAAATTACCTTCCATAATTATGTATCCTCCTCTTTGGGAGCCATTACTTGGTGAAAAAACACATTATCCACAAAGGATGAAATGCATGTCGAAACTACCTGAATTCAGCGAAGTGTCAAAAAGAAACTTATCAACCATTCTTTTTGCTCAGAATTCGCTCAAAACCTGTGGATTGACGAGGATTTTTCGGTTATATTGCATGTCAATGCAGCATTTTGGGTCAGCACTGTTTTGCCTATCTTTCACTTCAATGTTCGATGCCTGATTTTTCTTCACAGAATTCCTATACTCTTCGATCGATGATTCAAGGTCATGATCGTTTTGTGGTGGCGCATCGCGGCTCATCGGGCACCGCTCCTGAAAATACAATGGCATCAATGCAAAGAGCCGTCGATGCCGGAGCCATAATGGTGGAAGTGGATGTTCAATTGACGAAAGATCATCGCGTAATCGTTATGCATGATCCAACTTTGGGCAGAACCACGAATGGAAGTGGCATCATTCGCTCCCGTACATTCGAGGAATTGAAAACACTCGATGCCGGCTCTTGGTTCAATCCAATATTTATGGGTGAAAAAATTCCTTTGCTGACTGATGCTTTGCAATTTCTCAAAGAGCACAATACATGCGTCAACATCGAAATCAAGCCTCCACAAAAAGATGATGACCACATCTCCAGACTTCAAGCAATCATCGAGTGTGTTAATTCTCTGCAGATGGAAGAAGTCACCCTGTTCAGCTCATTCCATCATGAAAGTTTGCGGTACATCAAAATCCATCATTCGGCTTTTCTTACTGCGGGGATACATCTTCCCGGTGACAAAAGACTCCCAAGTGAAATTGCAGGTGATATTGGATGTGATGGTTTTGTGTGTTCCCTTCGGGAGCTCACGCATAAGAAAGCGAATGATGCTGCAAAGCATGGCATATTGATGGGTGTCTATACCATCAACACAAAAGAGGATTTTGAGAAGATCATGAAGTATCCTGTTCCGGCATTGGTCTCCAATTTTCCCCAAAAGATTCACGAATATTTACTACAACTTGGTTAACGCTTCATGTATCACATAGCAGCAATAGGATTTACGGCCGCGATTTGTTCAACATTTGCATTATTGCCTCAGGTAATTCGCATTTGGAAAACCAAAGAAACAGATCAATTATCCGGTGGAGCATTCATGCTCATGCTGATCGGTGCAATCCTTTGGCTTGCCTATGGTCTTTTGCGAGATGATATAGTTATCATCTCAGCAAATTCCATCACGATGCTCTTCATTGCATATATCGTGATCATGAAAATCAGAAACAGAAATTCACAATCAATCAATGAATTGAACCCATGAACGCTTTAAGCTTCTCCATGATTGGCTTGTTACTATTTTTCATGCAATTCTCTTTGCATGCTCAAAAGCCTTTAATCATGGTTCCCGAAAAACCTAAACAAGATGATACCATAACGATTTTTTTTCATGCTGAGCGTGGAAATGCCGCACTGTCCAAAGTGAATGGAGAAGTGTATATTCACACGGGGGTCATCACACAAAAAAGTGCGACACCTACCTCATGGCAGCATGTACAAGGAGATTGGGGAAAAGAAATTCCGGCATTGCGAATGAAAAAAGAATCGGAACAATTGTATTCATTCACCTTTCATCCAAAGAGTTTTTATGGCTTGGAATCGGGTGAATCAATTCTCCGTCTCGCCTTTGTCTTTCGCAATGGCACCGGGAGCATAGCCGCAAAGGATGCCGAAGGAAAAGATTTTTATTTGGATTATCCCGGGGCAGACTCAGTGAAATCCATCACGGAAGTGATCATGGAAAGTCTGGACAAAGGCAATGGACCGGATACCGGTTCTCTCTTCTGCAGAGGATTCTTTCAGGATAGTCTTGGACTTTTACTCTATGTGGGAAATGGAAAAGTCTCCATTGAGCGCTTTGGAAAACACATATTGAGAGTAAGTTATGACTCAGTGGAATTCCCCGCAATTCGGAATTCTCAAGCAATCATTGCAAAGAAAACAGATGGTCAATTTCTTGCGATAGATGCGGGAAATTATTTCCAGTTTAGAACCGAGGACAGAACATTTGACATCCTTGTTCAAAAACAACCCTTCATGATGTCGGTCTTTCGTGATAGTATTTTGGTGTTTAAGGAAGAGCGTGGATTGTTTTTCAAAGAGCAATCCAGAGGTCTATCCATTTCACTTCGTCCTACAGAGGCAATTTTTGGAACTGGTTCACGAGCATTACCCATCAATAAAAGAGGGTATCGTTTCCCTCTTTATAATACCGCTGTGTATGGCTATGCAAATGGAGCCGATCAACTCAATGTATCCATTCCATTTTTTCTTTCATCTTCTCGATACGGAGTTTTGATTGATTCACCTATTGCCGGAGCAGTTGATTGTGGAGTCAGTGAAAAAAATGTATTGAAAATTGCACAGACACACGGATCACTCTCCTATTTTTTGATCATCGATTCCACATTCGAAGCGATCATGCAACAGTATGCATCGCTAACCGGTAAGCAACCTTTGCCACCGATTTGGTCAATGGGATATATTCAATCTCGATATGGATATAAATCTCGGCAGGAAGTCATGGACATCGCCGATGCATTTGATTCACTCAATATCCCTCTTGATGCAATTGTACTTGATCTGTATTGGTTTGGAGACAAAGCGCAGATGGGTTCATTCGATTGGGACACAAAACAATTTCCCGATCCTCTCGGCATGATACGATCATTGAAGAAGAGGAATATTCATACCATTCTCATTACTGAGCCATATTTCACGAAAGAGTCAAAAGAGTATGAAGATGCAGAATCAAAAGGACTCTTCACCAAACATGCGAATGGTGCTTCATATCTGATGAATGACTTTTGGGCAGGCAAAGCTTCTTTGTTGGATCTGACCAATCCAAAAGCTCAATCATGGATGAGTGAATTGTATTCTCGGCATATCAAAACCGGTGTTTCAGGATGGTGGCTTGATTTGGGTGAACCTGAAATGCATCCTCTGGACATGAAACATGTTGGTGGTTCAACCTTGGATGTTCACAATGGATATTCGATGCATTGGATGAATGCACTCCAAAATGCTCATCAACAGTATGCTCCCAATGATCGTTTATTCAATCTTATTCGCTCCGGCGGACCGGGCATGCAAAGGTATGCAACATTCCCTTGGTCGGGTGATGTGCAAAGAAGCGCTTCCGGATTAAAAGCACAAATTCCAATCATGCTTGGAATGAGCATGAGCGGTGTTGGATATATGCATTCTGATTTGGGTGGATTTACCGGAGGTGCAAAACATGAAAGACTCTATACGAGATGGATGCAATTCGGCGCATTCACGCCCATCATGCGTGCTCATGGAGAAGGAGTGCCACCGGAACCGATTTATTATTCTGATTCGGTGAAAACAATCGTGAAATACTTCATCCAACTTCGAATGCAATTCTTGCCCTATAATTATACATTGGCATATCAGAATTCTCAATTCGGCATCCCGCTTGCACGACCCATCTTTTGGAATGGACCCATAAACAAAGAATTCATCGATGTCAATGATGAATATCTATGGGGTAATGATCTCCTGATTGCTCCCGTCACCGAACCTGATTCAATTTCACGAAAGGTTATTCTGCCTCAGGGAATTTGGTTTGATTTCTGGACGAATTATCGGATTCCCGGAAATTCAAATTTCACTATGCCGGCATCATTGAATATCATGCCGATATTTGCCAAAGGAGGATCTATCATACCTTTGGCATTCCCGATGAAGAATACCGCATCATATACGGGAGATTCTTTGTTGATTCTGTGTTTCAGAGATAGTTCAATCAAAAAAGTGGAGCGAGATTTATACCTTGATGATGGTCTCTCATCAAAGAGTCTCAGCGATGAGTATTACAGATTATTTAAAATGCAGACCATCGAAGACGAAACATCTTTATCATTTTCGATGAAATCAATTGCAGGGAAAGGATATGCAGGCGAGGCGCAGTCTCGTCTTCTCATTGTGAAATGGATCAATGTTTCAAAACCTAACAAGATCACACTTGATGGAAAGAACATACCTCTTGCCAAAGATGAGCAATCTTTTTATCAATCCCCCATGCCAATTGCATGGTTCAAAAAAACAAATGATCCACAATTGCCAAATGAAATGCATGTGAGATTGATTGGTGGGAAAAGTCAATCGGGTACGATTATCATGCACAAAGGAAAGACAACGAAAAAGTGATCACTCCTTCAATGCACCAGCTGTGAGGCCTTCAATGATTTTTTTGCTGAAGAGAAGAAATAGAATCAATACGGGCAATGCCGAAATGGATGCACCTGCCATGAGATGACCCCAGTCTATGGATTGTCTACCAATATAATATGCGAGTCCTACGGGCAAAGTGCGCATTTCCGGCAGTGAAGTAAACAAAAAGGGATACAAGAAGGCATTCCAGCTTCCAAGAAATGTATAGATCGCTAGCACGGTGATCACCGGCTTGCAAAGCGGAAGCACGATTCGGAAGAAGATATACAATTCACCTGCACCATCAATTCTGGCGGCATCTTCCATGTCTGAAGGCAATGCTTTGATATATTGTCTCATCAAAAAGATTGCAAACGGTGCCAAGATCCCGGGGATGATCAATGCCCAAAATGTATTGATCCAATCAAATGTCACCATCATGCGATATAGCGGGATCATCACCACTTGATGAGGAACCATCATCAAACCCATAACGGAAGCGAAGAGAATTTTTTTGCCCTTGAAATCATATCGTGCGAAAGCATATCCGCTCATAGACCCAAGAAGAACATTTCCGATTGTCACAACAGTGGCAATGAATAATGAATTGACAAAATATCTGCCGAATGTATCTGTGACAAAAATGTCCAGATAATTGGAGAGGGTGGGAATGGTTGAGAAAAACTCGAGTGGACTTTCGAACAATTCAGGACTTTCATACAAAGAAAACATCAACATCAACAGCATGGGGATCACCATTGCAATCACTGCAATCATCAATATTCCATTGATTGCAAGTGAAGCCAACCGTTGTTTGAGTGCATGATTCATCACTTGATCACACCGAGTTCTTTACCAATTTTCGCAAATGCATGTATTGCCTTATCAAGATGTTCTTTGGTATGCGCCGCAGAAATCTGTACTCTGATTCTGGCTTGCCCTTTAGGTACCACAGGATAGAAAAATCCTACCACATAGATGTCTTCATCCAAAAGTGACTGAGCAAGTTTTTGAGCTAGCACGGCATCATATAACATGATGGGGACAATCGGATGAGTGCCGGGTTTGATGTCAAAACCAAGTGCCTCCATTCCCTTTCTGAAATACATCGTATTTTCTTCAAGTGTGTCACGGAGAGCCGTGGTTGAGCTGAGCACATCAAACACTTCAATAGAAGCTCCCACAACAGAAGGCGGTAGTGAATTGCTGAATAAATATGGACGAGATCTTTGTCTTAGCAAATCAATGATTTCTTGTCTGCCTGTTGTAAAGCCTCCAATACCACCACCCAGTGCTTTCCCGAGGGTACCTGTGATGATATCGACTCTGCCGGTGACATTGCATAATTCCACCACTCCTCTTCCTTTCGCGCCCATGAAGCCCATCGAGTGACATTCATCTGTCATGACCAATGCCTGATATTTGTCAGCAAGATCACAAATGGTGTCAAGAGGAGCGATTGTACCATCCATTGAGAACACTGCATCAGTGACAATCATGATGAATCTCGCACCATCAGCACGAGCTTCTTTCAATCGTTCTTCCAATTCCTGCATATCGCATGATGCATATCGATATCTTTTTGCCTTGCATAGTCTCACACCATCAATGATTGAAGCATGATTGAGTGCATCGGAGATGATTGCATCTTCTTCGGAAAGCAAAGGCTCGAACACACCACCATTTGCATCAAAACATGCAGCATATAATATCGTATCATCGGTTCCACAAAACTTGGCAATCTTTTGTTCGAGTTCGCGGTGAATGTCTTGTGTGCCACAAATGAATCGCACGCTGGACATTCCATATCCATGGGAATCCAATGTCTTTTTTGCAGATTCAATCACTTTGGGATGTGAAGAGAGACCCAAATAATTGTTTGCGCAAAAATTCAATACTGGCTTGCTTCTTCCCTGCACCATGATTTCCGGACCTTGCTCGGAGGTGATGATGCGTTCGGTCTTGAGCAAACCACTCTCTTGGATTGAAGTTAATTCAGCTTGTAGATGATCTTTGAAAGTACCGTACATGATGGTGTCTGATAGGGTGAAAGAATACTCGAAATTTACAGAAATTGAGGGAATAATTCATCCCTGAAGGAGTTGCTCATAGTCGCAATACAACTCAATCCCTGATTCATCCGGACATATTTTCAACAATTCAATCATCGATTGATTGAAAATAGGGTGAATCAAATTGGGAGCAATATCACTGAGCGGCTTAAGAACAAAGGCTCTTTGATGCATTCGTGGATGTGGAATGGTGATGGCATCGGTTTCGAGGATTTGCGAACCATGAATCAAGATATCAACATCGATTTCTCTTTCATGCCAACGAGGTCTGGATTGCCGATGGAGTTCAGCATGAATGCTTTGAATCAATGAGTGAATAAGTTCGATTGATTCACCGGTGTGGCCAATGCAAGCACAATTCAAAAAAGGCGGCTGCTCGGTATATCCCACAGGTTCGGTTTCATATACGGAAGAACATTGAAGGTCAGGAATCAATTGCTTCAGCCTCATAACTGCATGCCGAAGCGCAGCAGGACGATCTCCAAGATTGGCGCCTAAAGAAAATGCGATTATGGTCTTTGAATGGACATCAACCATGAGAGCGTTGCATTGAATGCTCGGCTTCCACATGATCTATGATATGTTTCAGCGGAACACTGAGTTTACGAACTCTGATTGTTACTTTTTCAATCATCGAGAAGCGTTCGAGAATTTCTTTCGATAATTCATAACACAAGGTTTCAATCAAATTGAACGAATCTCCATTTACAAGTTCATTGATAGTAAATACAATTTCTTCATAATTCACGGCTTGGGCAACATCATCACTCACCACTGCGGACATAGGATTATACCATATCTCCGCATCAACTTGATATCTACCGCCTAGCGCTTGCTCTTCAGCTTTTACGCCATGATAGGAATAAAACTGTACATTATTGAGCGTCAACTTCATGAGTCCTTGTTGCATTGCATTTCCGTTTGATGACTTAAAAACCTTGTTTTTGAATGAAGATGCCTTTATCAACCTTCATAAAGAATTCCTGATAAAACTTGGGATCTTCCACTTGATATACCTCAACCGTATTGCCCTGATTGTCGAGAATCTTCACCTGAAAATTGGCTCTGACTTTACATTGCTTTCCAAACTCCGAAACATTCACGCTGGATTCAATTTGTTTGAGCTTATTGAAGATGGATTCTCTTTGACCACGGTTCCGATCAATTCCACGGAAGAAATCAGACCAAAATTGATTTGATCCATTTCTTGCTTGTAAATCAATTTCTTTCGTGGCCGTGAGCAAGCCCAATTCAACTTGTGCATTTCGGACAATGAATCCATCATCTTGCAGAACATTCAATACGGCTTTCATCACGAGTTTCACATCATTGGTGTCATACTCACGCGTCTGCACCTGCCGAGTCTGCAATTGCGTTTTTTGCGGAGGCGGAGTGCTTTGTTGATTGATCACCGTGCAAGCACCGAGCATCAAACTGCAAAAAGCCAGTATGATATAGGTTCTCTTTGGCATGATTGCTTTTCCTTGATGGTTAGAATTTTGAAGCATGATAAGAGAATGATTTTACTTTGCTGTTTGCATCGAATTTAATAACTACTGTGAGTGTTCTTTGCGTCGTTGCCGCAGCTCCTGAACGACTTGATGAGCCATACAGAATGATAAACAGTCCACTGGAGTTTTCGGAATATGAAGCCTCTGTGGCGATTTTATCATAGACCCAAGTTTCGTCTCCGCCATCATCTTTTGTGACAATATTCGGAGAGCCTAGTGCTTCCGCAACTTGTGCCCCGCTCATTCCCACACGAATTTCTTTTTGTACTTTTCCGACTGTCATGTCTTGTTCCTTCACCGAATGCAAATTGGAACGATGATCTACTGTTGTGCAACCGATGATTCCCATCATCAATAGGCTAGCAAAAAATGTGAATTGTTTCATTGTATGTCTCCTTTATGGAATAATAATTCAACGAATGATTGTAATGGGTACTGCATCCACCATAACGGATGTATTTGACATCAGTTTCAACATATATGCTCCGGATTCCAATTGTGGTGGAATGCCAAGTTCACAGATATTCTCACCGACAAACATAGGATATTTCGTGAATGCATGGCTCCTTCCCATCTGGTCGGTCAACATGAATGTCATGTCCAAAGTTTCAGCTGCTTGTATGGCAATTCGAAGGATATTGCTTGCAGGCTGAGGATAAACATTCCGAATCGATGCCATCCTTGGTTCGGTCAAGAAAAGATCCGGACAGATATTCAATAGTTCGAGCGATCCATTTATGAATGTGGTCTGCACACTTGAACTGAAAAATGGAAGTGAATCCGTGAAGTCCAAAACTGTGCGATGCATATTTGAGATTCCCGCTTGCCCCGATATTACCAGCAATGTGCCTGTATTGGGAATATCTCCCTCAAAACGAATACGCGTTCTTCGAACATCGTCTTGAATTTCTCGAGAAATGATTGATACCGATCCGAATGCACTTGAAACGGAATCAGGAAGGAATAATCCTTGATTAGAAGTGAATTCGATGAATGCTTCTTGTTTTCCTGAATAAGCATATTTCTCATTTAATGTTATGCTTATGGGCAATGATGCTCTTCCTCGTGGATCTGCTTTGATCTGTGGAAGAGTGATGCTTGCCTTTGCAGAATACGGAACTATTCGAATGGTTTTCGCGGTGGCACATGGATAGAATGAGCATGACATGATTTCACCGGAATCTGGAAGTGATCCCATGAATGATATTTCAACTTCTTTTTGTGAACGAGGCGGAAGAACCAGAGGCAATGGTGTGGACAGCGTGAAAGCTGAACCGGAAATCATGACGGAATCCAGTCTGACTTCATTCAAAGAAGAATTGGACAATGTGAATGTTCGCTGTTTCAATTCAGGGATACATGCAATCACCGATGGAACTGCAACATCTGTTCCATCGCCATATCCTTTGAGGACGATGGGAATTTCATATAATGTAAGTCCGGAATGAAATGCCAATACTTCAATAAATTCCTCACCCAATTGTTTTGGAGAGAATTGTATCTTGATTGACAGACTTTTGCCGGGTTGCAGTATCGTATCGGAAATCACTGAAAGAATTTTGATGGCGGGTGACTTCGCAGTGATTCGATTGATGGTAATGGGAACAGGATCATCATTTCTGATCAATTCAATCGTTGTCTCAATTGTTTCATTCAAACAAGCCGGACCAAGTTTTTGTCCCTGAGCGATTGGAGTGATTGAGCGTAACAATCCATTTGCTTTGATTGGAAGGAAAAACTCTTGCGAACAAAACCCAAAAAACAATGAATCAATCAATGGTCCATTATTGCGGGCGAGCACTCTGATGCCGATGTCGATGCATTCACCTGGAGCAATTTTCACGGTATTCGGAATCTTTGTGATGAGCGAAAAGTGAATACCCTCTCTGAAATATGCATAGTCGATATAGATGTCTCCATTACCGCCATTGCAAAGATTCACCTTGAGCACGGAGTCTGTCGGATGCATCATTAGCGCATCGCCCAAATCAGCCGAAAGGATGATGGGTTGTGATGGTTCAATCCGGACCAATGCTCGAGCGGTGTCTGTTTCAGGGAAAGCGAAGTCCATTGTTTTAAGATTGTCCGCACTGATTGCAGACGAAGCAAGTGATGCCCCGTCAGGACTATATTTCACATCGGTGAGGAATCCTGAATGATTCGCCAATTGTCCCAGAAAGACATTCGTGGGGAGTCTCCAAACGGAAATTTGCGGGAAGCCCGCAAAACCGGTTGCAAGAAATTGATTTGTTGTATTGAAATCAAGACCAATCACATCACTCGATGAATTCCGAAGCGAACGAATGATTGTTTTTGATGCAATGTCAAATACATGTACTTCCGATGAAGAAGAACTGTACAAACTTGATTCACTCAGCATGGTCCCTGCGGCGAGGAATTGTTCATCATCAGACAAAGCCAATTGCGACATCAATGGCAAAGCCGGATTCGACAGTGTGGAGAGTATCTTCATGGTGCTCAGGTCAATCACATGAATTGATCCATCAAGCAGGGCAATGCACCCTTTATTTCCCGAGCCTGCATTGAAAGCGGTGATTGGCTCTGTGAATGTGAATCCTTGAAGTTCGCTTCCGTCTATGATGGACAATCTGCGAATGGTTTTCCCGCGCTTCGGAATGAGCAGAAGTTCATTGTTTATTGCATGAACCGAAGACAATGATGTGAATTCCGTTATGTTTTTCGTGAGAATAGGATCAATGCTTCCTCTTTTGAATAGGACAAATGTTTCAAGATTTGTCGAGGGCGAGCGATGCACTCCATATATCAATGAGTCATTCACATAACCGATGCCAATCCATTGAATTCTACTCACCGGGAATGCCACTCCCGCAACGATGAATGTATCAATTAGCATTCCATCAACTTTCTTCCATTCAGCAATTTTTCCGGATTCATATCCGGCCAACAATTTATCACCAATCAAATTCCAAGCAATTTTCGAAACGGGTGCTCGAAGAGCGGGATGAGTTAGATTTTTTTGATCGAAGTTGCCTAATTCTTGTCGAATGCGGATTCTTCCTGAATCTGTGATGATTCCGGGAGTCTTCCATTGAAATAGGCTATCCATGCTGAAACCCAAGGTATCCCATGTTTTTCCATTATCCGGTGACCAATCAACATATGTGGGTGCACCTATGCGATAGCCTTTCCATTTCACGGTGAAAGGGGCACAAGGAGTGAGCGTCACATTGGCATTGGGTTCAACAACGGTGAGAGAACGCGTTTCCGACATCCCAAATCCATTCGCTCTCAAGAGGAGATAGTCTTTTTGTCCGCCCTCATAATGAAGCACCGCATACTCTTTATAGTATCCGGTTCTCGAAGGCTTGAAGATTATTTCGAAATAGTATCCGGTTGAAGGAGCAATTCCGACGGGGGGTTTTTGTGTTGAAACATAAGATCCAATCCATCGATAAGAGAAATCAGGATTGGAAAATGTGATGGAATCGAGTTGTGTATTGAGTTCAATCCCGCGGTCATTCTTTTTTGAAGCAATTGCCCGCACAAGCAGCGTTGTATAATCAGATGATCCGGGAATTACAGCCGAACCAAAATTGAACTCCTCTATTTGAATGCCGAAAGGATCACAAATTCGCATTTGGCTGATATTGCCACGATCATGTTTACCGAAAACTGATCCTGTTCCATCAAGAGTTGCCACAATGAATTCTGCTCGATTTGCTCCTTCTGAACGCGTCATCCATGAGATTTCTTGAAACCCCTGTTTATCGGGTTGTCCCACGGAGATGGCTTTGGAGCTGAAATTGCTTTCAATGATGGATAATTCAGAAGCGGTACAAGTATATGATTTCCCTTTGGCCATTACTTTGAGCCAGGCACGCAAAACAGGATAATTTGCAGTGTCAATCGTGATGCCATTTGGTCGCAATTCACGAATTTCGACTGAAACCTGCGAGAATGCCGGGTTCAGCATCAAGATGCAGGTGGCAAAAAATATGATGTGGTGATATATGGGCATAATGCGTATTCACATTTCTTGACTCGACAAACGATTTACGTTTCGAGAGGTTTCACTTCAGATGCATCATTAAGGAAAAACACTTTGAAGAACACGAGATCGGGTATGATCACAAGAACCAAAGAACCTGTATCCCTCGTGAACCAAGTGGCAAAACCCTCGGGAGGCATGAGCGCTTTGATGATTTGTCCCGTGAGAGTCCACATGATGATGAAGACCAAAAAGAAGATCGCGATAGCCATGAGACCTTCACGGAGTTTCCCTTCCTGCCATCGTTTTGTGAAGGCATAGAGTCCGGCCATGGCATGAAGATGAAAAACAAGGAGTTCGATCATTGATGTCCTTAATGCATGCTTAACAGTCAAACAAAACTATGGAATTGACCATGAAATTCTCACTTCTGTGTACAAGTCTTCCAAGTGAGGAGCAGGCAAACAAGCTTGCTCGCGAGATAATAAACCAACAACTTGCATTTTGTTGCTGGATAAGGCCTGCGCATACGGCAATGTACCGATGGAATGGAGAGGAGCAGGAAGACAAAGAATATGAATTGATCTGTAAAACATTGCCGACTATGATTCAATCATTGACTTCGTTCATACAGTCGCAACATCCATTCGAGGCGCCCTATATCGGGGTATTTTCGGGGGATATCATGGATCTAAGATATTCGGCTTGGGTGGAGGAAACACTGTTTAAGGGGTAAACACATGAAAGAGTCCATGATTGGAGAAAAAACGCGATCCATGAAGTCCATACGCGAATGGCGTTCAGATGAAAGACCGAGGGAAAGATTGCTGAAGTCGGGTTCCTCTTCATTGAGTGACAGTGAATTATTGGCCATATTGATTGGGACCGGATCGCATGGTCTAACTGCTTTGGACATAGGACGAAGCATGTTGGATGCATTCGGTTCAATCAGTGATTTGGGGTCGAGGTCCGTATTGGAATTATGTGAAGTGAAGGGTATGGGCATGGCAAAAGCAATAGGCATTGCGGCGGCATTTGAACTCAGCAGACGCTATCAGCAAGAGTCTTTCAATCCAACATTGATATTGCAATCTCCGGATGATGTTGCAAAGTATTTCATTCCGAGAATGAGGGGCGCGAGAACCGAGAGTTTTTACATTGCATTATTAAATAGTTCAAACATTGTATTTTCAACAAAAAAAATCAGCGAGGGCTCTTTGAATTCGAGCATTGTTCATCCTCGCGAGGTGTTCCGTACGGCGATCATTGAGAGTGCTGCATCGATCATTGCATTGCACAATCATCCATCAGGCAACACCGAACCGAGCAATGAGGACATAGCACTCACAGAGCAATTGCGTCAAGTTGGAACAATGATGCATATTCCATTGCTTGATCATCTCATCATTGCCGGAGATTCTTTTACGAGTTTGCGCGAACGCGGTTATTTTCATTAGGACTATCAATGGGATTTACAATCATTGAAACATATTTTGATGCAATCCTTCTCATCAAAGCAGATGTGTATGAAGATGATCGAGGAATGTTCATGGAGAGTTATCATCGTGAAGCATTTCGAGCATTGGGAATAGATGAGGAATTTGTTCAGGAGAATCATTCGATTTCCGCATTGGGAGTGATTCGCGGGATGCATTTTCAATGGGACAAACCAATGGGTAAATTGCTTCGCGTCACTTCCGGGAAGGCTCATGTGAAGGAAGTTGACATCAGAAGGAATTCACAGACATTGGGTCAATCAATGCAGGTGGAGTTAAGCGCCGAAGAGCCAAAACTGTTATGGGTTCCCCCCGGTTTTGCCAATGGCTTCATGGCCTTGGAACATGGCACCGAGATGGTGTATAAATGTTCCGCACTGTATAATCCACAAGCTGAATCTGGCATTGCTTGGAATGATCCCTCCTTGGCTTTGGATTGGCCCGTACATGCAATCGAGACAGAGCCGATACTTTCGCCCAAAGACATGAAAGCACAAACACTTGCAGAATGGCTGCAAAGACCGGAATCATCAGCATTCAAGGCATGAAACACAGCAACCTGAATTTCCTTTTTGCAGATCTCCCCAAATTCCCTATTTTCGCCATCTATTCTTTACCGAATATGGTTCGGTAGCTCAGTTGGTAGAGCAGCGGACTGAAAATCCGCGTGTCGGGGGTTCAATTCCCTCCCGAACCACGAAAAACAAAGGCATCCCATTGGGATGCCTTTTGTGTTAACTAAAAGATGACTCAATGTACTTAAGCAGAAGTTAGATTATTTACTATCAGAATAATCTAATTGCTCTAACATGCTTTACAAGATGAATTGATCAAAACGACCTAATGGCTCTAACATTTTGAGTATACCATTTACTTCCATTTATCGCATAGTATGGCTTTCCAATTGCGAATTCAAACATCCAAACATCATCATTGTCTCTTTCAGTTGAACTAAAGTAATAGAAATTCGGACTACCTTCTAGATTACCGATGTATAATTGTCCTGAACCTTGAATACTGCTTAATGTGTTATTAACAATAAATCGATTAGTCCACAATATTCCTAATTGCTCTACTGCAGGCAAGTACCAATCATCAAACCCATTGCTGACATAATCTAAACACAGTTTTGCTGCACTATTACTATGGCCTCCCTGATTTACAATTGCATTGCTATTGGATAATCCATCAAATCTACTTTGTGCGGTATTTCCTATGAGCACATTGGTTACATTACTCCATGTAGTCTGATTTAAATCTGAAGTAGCAACCACCAAACCATGTTCAATTCCTTGAGCATCTTTCCATAAATGGAATATAACACCACCACCATAATACTCACCAATAAAACGCTTTGATATTCCTGTTACACTAATGGTGTCACCTGAAAGTTTGATGTTATCACCGGTTACAAGTTTATTTTGTTTATTGTTCCACTTCGAAGTATCAATTGCTTTTATTCCTTTGGCAATTGAACCATCAAAAACAGGGTCTATTTCAGTAATACTTGATTTAATTGTATCATTTGTAATAGTTACATTAATGCCTGCTATCAACTTACTTTGTTTCTTATTCCAATTTGAAGTATCAGATGCCGTAATTCCTTTTGCAATCGACACTCCAAATACTGGATCTATTTCTACAATACTTGCTTTAAGAGTATCATTGGCTATAGAGATATTAATTCCTGGTATAATTATAATTTGTTTAATGTTCCACCTTGCTGTATCCATAGAATTTATACCCTTTGCA
Organism: bacterium; assembly: GCA_046093685.1. GTDB lineage: Bacteria > Bacteroidota > Ignavibacteria > Kapaibacteriales > UBA961 > UBA961. Next base: position 104 of record JBJTFZ010000193.1, on the reverse strand, counting down.
ACTGATCCACCAAAAACTGGATCTAATTCACTCATACCTCCAACAACCTTTTCGGCCGTTCTAGCATGAAATGCATATGGTACAGTTAACAATTGGCTTGTTAC
>JBJTFZ010000192.1:0-4115 GCA_046093685.1 bacterium | reverse complement strand
ATCCCAAAGCGGATATTTTTTTTCGCAATTCATCAGCCAAAGCAAAGTCCTTCGATATTTTCGCATTCCAACGATCCAATGCGAGTTGTTTGACTTCTTCCGGAATAGAATCGCCTTCGGGTCTTGGGGTAATGGACCATACGCCGACAATTTCATTGATATCATTCATCAATTCAAGAAAGGCAGGTCTATCTCTGTGGGACAATACCTGTGCAGGACAATTTTTCATGAATGTGAACAGTGCTTCTATTGCTTTTGGCATATGCAAATCTTGACACATTGCCGAGAAAAAATCATTTCTCAATTGGTGCAATTCTTCGGCATGATTATCATGCCCCGTATTCCCCTCAAAACATGCATAAATATATTCTTGCACTCGCTTTCTGGCTTTTGAAGCTGAATCAACTCCAAACTCCGTGAAATTGAAGACTGAGCCATAGTGCGCATTCACCATGGAAAATCGTATGTCTAGCGGATCCATTCCTTTTGCGATGAGATCTCGGAGCGTATAAAAGTTTCCGAGTGATTTACTCATCTTCTTTCCTTCAACTTCAAGGAATTCATTATGACACCAGAATTGTGCTGTTTCGGTGCCATATCCCGCCTTGCTTTGAGCTATTTCGTCCTCATGATGCGGAAAGCGAAGATCAACACCACCGGTATGAATATCAAATGGGAGTCCAAGCAATGCATGGCCCATCGCAGAACACTCTATGTGCCAGCCGGGTCTTCCGGGAAGATTCATATCGTCGAATGCAAAATCCCAAAATGGTTCACCTTCTTTGACGGCTTTCCATAGCACGAAATCACTTACATGCTCACGCGAATATTCATCGGCATCAATGCGAACTCCGGACTTGAAATGCTCAACATCTATTGCAAACAATCTTCCATACTGTTCATTCTCACGCCATTTTGCAACATCGAAATACACACTTCCTTCTGCTACATATGCATATCCCCGAGCATGGATATTTCGTATCAATTCCTGCATTTCAGCAATAAAGTCTGTTGCTCTCGGCATTGTGGATATATCAGATTCCTTGATGCCGATCATTGCAAGATCTTGACGAAATTCCCGCTCATAAAATGAAGTCAGTAATTTCACATTCACTTTGGGATCATGCGTTTGTTCACCAAATCCGGGATTCCAGCGATCACTACCGATTGCACTATCACGAATTGTTTTATCATCAATATCCGTGATATTCATCACCCACTTCACTCGATATCCACATGCAATGCGCAGTGTTCTTTGAAGGATGTCGGGAAACAAAAATGCCTTGAGATTTCCCAAATGAGCATAATCATATACAGTAGGCCCGCAAGAATACATGCGAACCTCACCATCATGCAATGGCTCAAAGAGTTCTACTTTTTTTGTGAGGGTATTATACAGTGAAAGTTTCATATTGACAAAAAAGGCCGGATGAACCGGCCTGTGAAAAATCAGGGTACAATTCTGTAAATCATTCTTGGGAATGGTATCACTTCGCGGATATGTTCCGCTCCGGAAATCCACTTCACAGTTCGCTCAACGCCAAGTCCGAATCCCGCATGTGGAACAGAGCCATATTTTCTCAAATCCAGAAACCATTCGAATGCTTCTCTGGGTAATTCTTCATCTTCAATGCGTGAGAGCAGAGCATCAAAATCATCTTCTCTCTGACTTCCTCCGATGATTTCACCGGCGCCTTCGGGTGCAAGCATGTCCATTGCCAAAGCAACAGTAGGCTGATCAGGATCGCGCTTCATGTAAAATGCTTTTACTTCTGCAGGATATCTATGAATGATACATGGTTTATCAAATTGCTGCATGATTGCTTCTTCTTGAGGAGCACCAAAATCCTCACCCCATGGAAAATCAATTTGAATTTCAGAGCCATCGGATTGCTTCTTGTTCAGCTTCACATCATTCTTATTCAACCATTCAACCGCCTCTGTATAGCTCATGCGATAAAATGGGCGGCGAATTGCCTCCAATTTGGAGATATCCCTGCCCATTGCCGCCAATTCTTTTTGACAAGTCTTAAGAACATACTGAACGATATACTCCACGAGATCTTCGGCAAGATCCATGTCATCATTCAAGTCAAAAAATGCCATTTCGGGTTCAACCATCCAAAACTCTGTCAAATGACGACGAGTTTTGGACTTCTCCGCTCTGAAAGTGGGGCCGAAAGTGTATACCTTTCCAAGCGCCATTGCACTTGCTTCTGCATATAATTGACCGGATTGAGAAAGATATGCACTCCCCAAATCAAAATACTTGGTCTCAAATAAGGTAGATGTACCTTCACATGCATTCGGCGTAAGAATTGGTGAATCCATCAATTTAAAGCCATTCCCATCAAAAAAGTCTCGAATTGCCTTGATAACAGCGGCACGAATGCGCATGATGGCATGTTGCCGTGTGCTTCGAAGCCATAAATGGCGATGTTGCATCAAGAATTCAGTTCCATGCTCTTTGGGAGTTATGGGGTATTCTTTGGCTATTTGCCAAATTTTTAATGTTGCTATATCCAATTCAACGCCACTTGGTGCTCTTGATTCCGCTCTCACCGTTCCGGTGATTGAAACAGAACTTTCCTGTGTAAGTGATTTGGCTTGCTCAAAGAGTTCATCGCCGATGGTTGGCCTGAATGCAACACATTGAACGATTCCTGAGCCATCACGAAGTTTTATGAAGCACAATTTTCCTTTATCGGTTCTGTCTGAGACCCATCCATTGAGTGTGACCTCATTACCGATATGATCTGAAAGATTTTCAATGGAGATATACGAATGATATTTTGACATTGTGATTCCGTAAACGAACAACAAGTAGTGACATTTCGCCATAAATACACTACAAAAAAACAAAAAAAATGGGAAAGAACCGCATCAATAGTCATTTTTGAGGCATTGTCATGATAACCAAAGAGACTGATATTCCCCTTTTGAATCATACATTTCAGCCTGTTTTTTTGTGTTGAAGACTCTGTCCTGCCTGGGATCATTCCCCACACCGGCAACATACATCCAATTGCCCCAATTACTCGCCACATCATAATCAATCAATTGCGACTCAAACCAAGCCGCGCCAATCCGCCAATCTTGTTTTAGATTGTGAACAAAATAGCTTGCCACATTTTGTCTGCCACGATTGGACATAAAGCCTGTGTGCAAGAGTTCCTTCATGTTTGCATTCACAAATTTGTCGGATGTTTCACCAAATCTCCAATCATCTATAAGTTGTTGATCAAGATGAATGTTTGGTTGATTTCCCCTTATTCCTGACAAACGGAAAAAATCATTGCCATGTTTTTTGAGTGTCCATTGAAAAAATTCTCGCCACAACAATTCAAATTTCATCCAGTAGGTTGAATCATTTGATTGACACATTGATTCATAGTGATTGATTGTTTCCAAAATTTTCTTGACCGACAAGCAGCCGGTGGCAAGCCAAGGAGAAAATTTGGAAGAATATGCATCTCCTATCAATCCATTCCTTGTTTCTTTGTATGTGGCGATTGCATGAGTTTCAAATGTATAGTGCTGCAATCTTCTCAATCCTTCAAATTCCCCACCAATGGCTCTGAAAGCGGCTCGTGGATGAGCCCCACCTTCTTTGGAAGAGATTCGATAAGTTTCAAATGGGAGGTCTCCATGGATGCCGGGTGGAAGTGGCGGAAGATTGACATCAGCACATGTTTGTACCTCATATCCAATATGTTTTTCAATCAACTTCCTGAATTCAGTGAAAATATTCGGCAATGATTGCAGATCAAATGGGAGAGAATCTTGAAGAAAAATAGTTCTGCTTTCAAAACAATGGATTGCTTTCCCAAGATCATTTTCAATAGCATTGATTATTCCAAGTTCTTCGGAGGCGATGGGTTGCTCAACATGTATTGTTTGAGCATCATGGATTCTTGCCAATTGAGGAAGTATTTTTTCCGGAATCCCCTTGAGAACAAGTAAATCACTTCCTTTGTTTTGCAATTCATTTTTCAATGCCGAAACCGATTGCTCGATGAAAGCTTTTCTTTGGGCCCCCATACGAGGAAATCCATATTGGGTGGCTTCATCATTTCGTGTGTCGAACACAAATACCGGGAGCAAAGCATCGGTAT
>JBJTFZ010000191.1:0-2873 GCA_046093685.1 bacterium | reverse complement strand
AGATATTATCTCCATGACAAAAGCATTTGTGGCCGAAAATCTCAATGCAAACAGACTCCCCGTGAAACAACAGTCTTTCGATGCTCGCATGGCATGGCTCGTGATGTTTGGATCCATACCAATCGTGTTTTTCGGTTTGACGCTCAAGAAATATATCGAGGGTGATCTTACGAAAAATCTCTTTTTGATTGGGTCAATGCTCATCATTGTGGCACTTATCATGGCCTTTGCCGAGAAGATGGCTCAATTCAATAAATCCATAAAGGAAGTGAAGCTCAAAGATGCAATGATCATTGGTTTCGCACAGGCAATGGCATTGATACCGGGCACTTCACGGTCAGGGGCAACCATCACTGCCGGACTATTTCTTGGATTTGATCGCGAAGCCGCCGCACGCTTTTCTTTTCTTCTCAGCATTCCGGCAATTCTGGGAAGCGGATTGCTTGAACTCGTGAAGGTTGCATCGATGCTAACAGAGCAAAACATCATTTCTCTGGCAATAGCAACAATTGTATCAGGAATCAGTGGATATGCCGCGATTGCATTCTTGCTTACATATTTGCGAACCCGTTCGACCGGTGCATTCATCATGTATCGAATCATACTCGGAATCATCTTGTTCATCGTTGCAGGAATCGGACTCATCCAATAGTCATGAATCATTCAGCAATCATACAGATTGACGGAAAGCACATGGAATGGGATTTCATGCAGGGGATCAATTGCTCATTTCCATTGAATGATGGAGTCAACAATCCGAATGCATTTCACCTTCCCCATCCTGAATTCATACCATTTCAAAGTGGAGATTTCATCGGCTCGACCCTTGAAGGTGGTCCTGTAAATTGCTCGATTCTGCATCTTGCGCCACATGGGAATGGCACGCATACAGAAAGCATCTGGCATATTTCCAAAGAAGAATATCCCATTGCCAACGTTTTTGAACGATGGCATTTTATAGCACAAGTATGCACCATCGCTTCAAAATCATTTGAAGAAACACCATTCATCACAAAAGATGCACTCATGAATGCACTTGGGGACATAAGGCCCGAAGCTCTTGTTATTCGCACGCAACAATCACACTCAACAATGAATTGGTCAGGAATGCAGGCCCCAGCATTTGAACCGGAGGGTATGGCTTGGCTTGCTGATATAGGAGTACGGCATTTCTTGACTGACTTGCCTTCCGTCGATCCTGAAGAGGATGAAGGAAAACTATTGTCGCATCATGCATTTTGGAAATATCCCGATGCTCCGAGAACCGGCGCAACCATAACCGAAATGTTGAGTATTCCCGAACATGTGATGGACGGACCATATATGGTGCAATTCGGTATAGCTCCCCTGATGAGCGATGCGAGTCCGAGCATGATCACGCTCTATCCATTGAAGGATGCAAAAGCATGAGTATCACAAAGCAACAATTCGCCAAGATGATTGATCACACATTGCTTAAGAATACAGCCGTGCGTAAAGACATCGAGCGCTTATGTGCCGAAGCAATCGAACACACTTTTGCATCTGTATGTGTGCATCCATTGTATGTGGGCATGTGCTCCAGCATACTTCATGGAACACATACAAAAGTCTGCACAGTTGTGGGATTTCCCCATGGCATGCATAGAACGGGTGTGAAAATTGCGGAGACAATGCAAGCAATACATGACGGAGCTCAAGAGCTTGACATGGTGATTCAGGTTGGTGCTTTGATAGATGGAGACAAAGACATCGTGTGGAATGATATTCGTTCTGTTGCAGATACTGCACATCAGTCGGGAGCTTTAGTGAAAGCAATCATTGAAACATCCGTATTGACCGAAGAACAGAAAATCACCGCTTGTGAAATCGTTTCCGATGCCGGAGCCGATTTTATCAAAACATCCACGGGATTTGCAGGTGGTGGTGCAACCATAGAAGACATCGTTTTACTCAAAAAGCATGTAGATCGCGAAGTTCAAGTAAAAGCATCAGGGGGAATCAGATCATTGGAACAAGCACTCTCCATGATACAAGCCGGCGCTACAAGAATCGGAACAAGTTCCGGCGTGGCAATGATGCATGAATTCATATCTTCTTGATTCAAGCCCATGATTTCAATCATGGGTAATATGGGAAAACCGTATTTTTGGGGACATTTTCATTTATAGCGGATCAACATAATCCATGGTCGACAATAAAATCATTTTCTCGATGGTCGGTGTCAGCAAGGTGTATAAACCAAGCAAAACCGTTCTCAAAGACATTTATCTCTCCTTTTACTATGGCGCGAAGATCGGTGTTCTCGGTCTGAATGGCGCGGGTAAATCTTCACTTTTGAAAATCATAGCGGGTTTGGACCAAGATTATATTGGACAAATCACGAGTAATAAAGATGTCACCTTCGGTTACCTATCACAGGAACCCGAAATGGATCCTGAAAAGACAGTCAAAGACATCGTTGAAGAAGGTGTACAGGAAACGGTGAACCTGCTCAAAGAATATGAAGCCATCTCTGCGCAATTTGCCGACCCCGATGCAGATTTCGATGCACTCATGACCAAGCAAGCAAAGTTACAGGAACAAATCGATCATGCAAATGCATGGGATCTTGATTCCCGCCTTGAACTTGCAATGGACGCACTGCGATGTCCGCCGGGTGACACCAAAATCAATATCTTATCCGGTGGCGAAAAACGCCGCGTCGCATTATGCAGATTGCTTCTCCAACAACCAGATGTATTGCTTCTTGATGAACCGACGAATCATCTCGATGCCGAGACTGTTGCTTGGCTTGAAATTCATTTGCATAAATATCCCGGAACTGTCATTGCGGTGACCCATGATCGATATTTTCTTGATAATGTCGCAGGATGGATTTTGGAACTTGATCG
>JBJTFZ010000190.1:0-3400 GCA_046093685.1 bacterium | reverse complement strand
GATTTCGTGCCCGGGGCGGGACTCGAACCCGCACGTACGTTGCCATACCCAAGATGTTATGTCTTGTGCGTCTGCCATTTCGCCACCCGGGCCACAGTATTGCTAAATTACTGAATTTTGGCCAATATCATCATCTAATTTCCCCATTGAACAAAGGTTTTTTCTTGCATTTTGAGGGTTCGGTGTTTTCCCGTATTTTCCTTTCAACAAACTTCACCACATTATTCAGTATTCAATTTTCATCATGGATAAACCGGTTCATATCATAGGCTTCCCCATGGATTTGGGATCAGGACGCAGAGGCGTGGACATGGGGCCATCGGCTTTGAGAATAGCGGGTCTAGCAGAGAAAATTTGTTCTCTTGGGTATGTAATCATTGATGAGGGGGATATTCCTGTTGCAAATCAGGAAACCTGCGATCCTTACAGTGATACTCTCAAATTTTTACCGAGTATCAAAGAAGCCAATGCATTATTGGCTAACAAAGTAGAAAAGGTATTGGATGCTCATGGATTTCCTCTCATCATCGGAGGTGATCATGCCATGGGCATTGGAACAATAGCAGGAATCTCCGGACATTGCAAAAAACAAGGCAAAACACTCGGTGTGCTATGGATAGACGCTCATGCAGACATGAATACTCCGGAAACCACCCCTTCCGGAAATATTCACGGAATGCCTCTGGCTATTTCCATGGGATTTGGTGCCGATGAGCTTGTAAATCTTCACTATGAAGGTCCAAAGATCAAACCCGAACATATCGTCATCATAGGCGCACGATCGATTGATCCCGGTGAAAGAGATTTCATCAAGCATGTTGGAGTTACGACACATACCATGGTTTCAATTGACAAAAACGGCATTTATGACATCACCATGAGAACTCTTGAGCGAATGCGTTCCACGGTGGACCATTTACATATCAGTTTCGATTTGGACAGCGTGGATCCCAGTGTAGCAAAAGGCGTGGGGACACCCGTTCCCGGCGGTTTGTCGTATAGAGAAGCACATCTGATCATGGAGATGGCTGCTGAAAGCGGACTTGTTTCTTCATTCGAGGTAAGTGAAGTAAATCCAATCTTGGATGACATGAATGCAAGCGCAGTATTCGCCACAGACATTGTGGCATCGTGCATGGGCAAAAGAATTTTATAATCAACCAAGGAGGATACCATGAAATTCACCATAACTGCCAGACATTTCAAAGCATGGCCTGAATTGCAGGAAACCCTGCAACTGAAAGCAGATCAATTTTCAAAAGCTCATCCTCACATTACCAGCACTGAGGTTATTTTATCAGAAGAACATGATAAAGAAGTTGAATTCATTGTTCATGTTAATCATCATGTGTTAAGTTCAAAAGATTCAGGTCATGATTTTGATAAAGCAATTCATTCTGCAACTGATAAAATGATGGCACAATTACGAAAGTTACGAGAAAAACAATCTGATTATCGCAGAATGTAAATACGGAAACATACATGAGTTTGCTAGATCATATAAAACCTATTTCCAAAGAGAAAATTGCAGTTAGACTTCTCCTAAAGGCTCCCGTTCAATGGACACAATTGACTGGTGAAATCGGTTTGGATAACTTCATCACGGACAAAAGCCTTCACAGACCTCAACTCGCATTGGCCGGATTTGTTCAACTCTTTACATTTCACAGAGTGCAAGTCTTTGGAAATACAGAAATTTACTATCTTCAGTCTCTTTCTGTAGAAGAACGCATTCTATCTTTCAAAAGATTGGCAGAATTTGATATTCCTTGCATTATTGTGACAAATGATCATGCAATCGATCAAGAAATCATTGACATAGCCAAAGAACATGATATTGCCATGTTCAGAACTCCCTTTGGTACAACAAAAACAATTGCATTGCTTTCTGATTTCTTGGAAGACCAATTTGCTGAGCAGGCGGTTGTTCACGGATCATTTGTGGACATTTACGGTGTTGGTGTTTTACTACATGGAAGAAGCGGTATCGGGAAAAGTGAAATTGCATTGGACCTCATTGAACGAGGACACAGGCTTGTTGCCGATGATGTGATCATGCTTACGAAAAAGCGTGAAAACATTTTGATGGGAACAGGAACTTCCCTAGTGAAACATTTCATGGAAATACGCGGTCTTGGCATCATCAATGTTGAAAAGATGTTTGGCATTCGAGCAATCCGATTCCAAAAAAGACTGGAAATAGTCGTTGAATTGGAGGAATGGAACAAAGAAGGAAATTATACGAGAACCGGGCTCGATGAAGACCCATTCACGATACTTCAAGCACCTGTTTCACGGGTTGTGCTTCCAATTTTCCCGGGTAAAAATGTGACGGTTATCGCCGAAGTGATAGCATTGAATTATCTGCTTAAAACATATGGATATCATGCGGCACATGTTTTTGCGGATACCTTAGAAGAAGAAATCAAGAAAAAAACCGATGAGCTCAAGTCTCTACATGATGATAGATTGATCTCATATTTCCAAAGTGATATAGAGTAAGCCAGAGAGCATATTACCCAAAAGTGAATGTAATGCGTAGATCTACCCCCTACTTTCTCCTCATGCTGTGCATGTGGTCATTCAACATGTTTGCACAACCTGCATGCGATAAAGACCGTTCATGCGTAGGAAGAGCTGTTCAAATGAGTGTGAATAGCGGAAGAGGGGTTCATTTCGTTGAAGTTTCGGGTTATTCCATACCGGATAGAAAGCAGACTGCATTGACAGTTGAAATGTGGGTGAAAATGGAGCGCATCCAGAATACCGTGCAATTTCTTGGTGGATTATGGGGACCTGGATTTGACAATAATGATTGTTGGCAACTCTATGTCAATCAATCCAATGAATTGGTTTTTGAAATCAATGGAGATGGTTCGAAACTTCGCGGTACTGACAATACAAAAACATCCGTTCCCTTTTCTTCATATTTCAATAAGTGGACGCATATCGCCGCTGTTTTCAATGGGCAGACAAATTCGATTTCCATTTATGTGAATAGCGTTCTTGCTTCCGGTCCAATAAGCAATCCCACATATCCAGTGTCATATCTTAGACCTCCCGAAAAACAGGGTCTAAAACTTATGTTCGGAAGCACAAATGGTCTATCAGATAATACAACCCTAAATAGAACTTTCAAAGGGCAGATGGATGAGATTCGAATTTGGAATAAAGTTCTGATGCCCGAAGAATTGTATTGCAATATGTCCAAATCATTAGCCTGGAACACTCCGAATTTAGTCCTGTATTATCGTTGCAATGAAGCTGATGGCGTGATAACATTATGCGATGCCACCGGGAAGAACTTTACGGGCACAATGTTCAGTGGTACAAAATGTGTTGCATCAGACAGATCGATTCAACAAAAGGTCGTCATTCAACCTGAAACAGTAGTTGATAC
>JBJTFZ010000189.1:0-5757 GCA_046093685.1 bacterium | reverse complement strand
ATCCTATGATATATCCGGTTCAAGTTTCGCTTCGATTGATCTCCACATTCCTTGGCAGGGGAATTTGTTTTCATACAATGCTCTTCCAATGACAACGGAGTCAATCCCTATGGATCGTAATTCCTGAAGTGACCATAATTGTTCAGGGCCTCCAATTCCACCACCAACGGTGATGCGCATGCCTGAATACTCGGCAATATTGCGAAGAATTGCAAGGTCAGGGCCTTGCAATGTGCCTTCCCATGAAGTGTCCGCATACATGATGCGATTCATTCCAAGCGAGCGTGCGAGTTCAATTGTTTCTCTTACATTCAGACCACATTCAATGTCCGGCATGGTGACAAGTTCGGAATTTACTCGAATGGCTGCTACGACTCTGCTTGGAGTATATTGGTCCACCAAGGACTTGACTCCCTCCGGATCAGTAAGCATCACTTCATTTATAATCACCCGATATAAACCATTGTCCAACCAAAAAGAGCAAAGCTCCACATCGGGGAATGAGGACAACAATTGTATGGGAATATCTGTTGCTTTTATCATTGAAGAAATCAACTCTGTATTTGCATGTGGGGCATGCTCAAACATTGCATCAAAATCCGTGATATGAAGCGACTTCGCATTTTCCCGACGCCATAGTTGCACCAAGCGATCCGGATGATTTGAATATTCTGCATACATAGATTCAGTACCGGGATCGCCCTCAATGCAGCGCCTGCATGAACCATGATGGATGTCTATTGAAGGGATGATAAGAAGCATTGATGTCCTGCGTGTAGTGAGTGCAAAAATATCAAGTTTCGGCCACTTATGAATGTCTTCATCGATTATCTCAGTGAATTCCACTATTTTATGAAGGTTATTGATCTCACAATTCGGATTCTTTCATGAGTGCAGCACATATCCGCCCAATTGATTCCATATCGGATGTCAAAAAATTCATTGCTTGTCAAAAAGATTTTTACCCCGGGGATCCAAATTTTGTACCACCCATAATGATGGACCGCCTGAAATTATTGAATGTGAACAAAAATCCATTTTTCAAGCATTCTCGCATGCAATTGTTTGTGGCGGAGCGTGATGGAAAGATAGTTGGAAGAATCGGAGCGATTATCAATGACAACCACAATTTGGCTCATCATGACAAAGTAGGTTTTTTCGGTTTTTTTGAGTGCGAGAACAATCAAGCCACAGCAAATCTTTTGTTCGATACTGCAAAACAATGGCTCAAAGGCAAAGGCATGGATGCCATGCGGGGTCCGGCCAATCCCAGCATGAATGATGAGTGTGGTCTTTTGGTGGATGGATTCAACTCTCCACCTGTTATCTTGATGACCTATAACCCACCTTATTATCAGTCACTTTATGAAGGATATGGCTTGACAAAAGTCAAGGATTTGCATGCATATATCCTAGATCAAAAAACATTTGTGTCAGATAAGATGAATCGACTTGTTGATGTCATCAGAAAAAGGTCGGAAATATCAATCAGAGAAGTGAATTTCAAAGACAAGATAGCATTTCAGAAAGATGTGCAAACCCTGAAGGACATCTATAATTCTGCCTGGCAACCAAATTGGGGATTCGTGAAAATGACGAATGAGGAATTTGACTTTCTCGCTGCTGATTTGAAACAAATTGCTGACCCAACATATACCCTCATTGCAGAGGTGAAGGGGCAAGTAGCAGGATTTGCATTGGCTCTTCCGGATATCAATCAGTGCCTTGTACATAATAAATCAGGATCACTTCTCGGAGCATTGTGGCATTTGCTCACGAAGAAATCATCAATCAATCTGCTCCGAATAATAGTTCTCGGGGTTCTGCCTGAATATCAGAAACATGGTGTGGATGCAGTCCTATATCAAGAGATCGGGGCAAGAGGTTTGCCAAAAGGCATACAATACGGAGAGGCCTCATGGATTTTGGAAGATAATGAACCCATGAAAAAAGCATTGACAACCACAATGCATGGCACCATTTACAAAACATATCGCATGTATCAGATTCCGGTCTGAAGTCATCAATATGGCAAAAAACAACAATCAAGATAAAATTGACGGGATCAAGAAAAAACGGCTGATCTGGGGTATCGGCATCCTTGTTTTTGTGATTGGATTCATCTTGTTCACAAAATACGGAGTATTCGAAGGATGGCGATTAGATAAAGAAAAAGCCAATATCGAGAGTGAAATCCGTACTCAGACATCCATGCGTGATTCATTGCGTTTGATCATCAAGCGTTTGAACAAGGATGATCGGGAAATCGAGCGGCTTGCTCGTGAACGATATGGCATGATAAAGCCCGGAGAGGAAGTGCTGTTTGTTCCTCCAATGCAATGATTTGGGGATAATCATTCATTCTTGCGGTGGCTGACATGCAGGGGAAATTTGCTATTTTTGTGGCTCATGATTATCCATTTTCACACACTGCCACATTATGAGCGTTCTTGTCAATAAGAATACCAAAGTCATCGTGCAAGGAATCACCGGTTCAGAGGGCACATTTCATACTTCACAAATGATTGCCTATGGAACAAATGTCGTTGCAGGCGTTACTCCCGGTAAAAACGGTTTACTGTATGAAGGCAAAGGTGACGATATGTTCACCCGACCTGTTCCCGTGTACAATACTGTGAAAGAAGCTGTTGATGCCACCGGTGCAAATGCCAGCATTATTTTCGTTCCCGCGAGCATGGCGGCTGATGCAGCGATCGAAGCAATTGAAGCAGGGATTCCATTGATTGTGTGCATCACCGAGGGGATTCCCGTTCGCGACATGATAAGAGTCAATACGGCATTGAGTCAATCATCAAGTAGAATGATCGGACCCAATTGTCCGGGTGTGATAACACCTGATGAATGTAAGCTTGGAATCATGCCCGGCTTCATCCATAAAAAAGGAACCGTCGGAGTTGTTTCACGCAGTGGAACATTGACCTATGAAGCGGTGAAGCAATTGACAGATGTCGGGCTTGGCCAAACCACATGCATCGGCATTGGAGGAGACCCAATCATCGGTACTCGATTCATCGATGCCATACAATTATTCAATGAAGATCCCGAAACTGAAGCAATCATCATGATTGGAGAAATCGGTGGTACCGCCGAAGAGGAAGCTGCCGCATATATTGCAGAACATGTCAAAAAACCCGTGATTGGTTTCATTGCGGGAAGAACCGCGCCTCCGGGTCGCAGGATGGGACATGCCGGTGCAATCATTTCCGGTGGAAAAGGGACTGCATCCGCAAAAGTCGATGCCATGCGCTCTGCGGGCATTATCGTTGCCGATTCACCCGCCGATATCGGAAAATCAGTTGCAAAAGCATTGTCGGCAAAAGTATCATAAGAAATACGTTTTTTACCAATACAAAAAGATCATATATCATGAAACAAAGAACACTCGCAATCATCAAACCCGATGCAGTACGCAAGAATGTTGTCGGAGAAATCATTGCGCAAATCACGCAAGCAGGATTCAAAGTCCTTGCATTCAAAATGACACGTCTTTCTGCAGCGCAGGCCGGAAAATTCTATGAAGTCCATAAAGAGCGTCCATTTTATGGAGAATTGTGTGACTTCATGTCATCAGGTGCAATTGTACCAATCGCTCTCGAGAAAGAAAATGCCGTAGAAGACTATCGCAAATTGATCGGTTCAACTGATCCCGCAGAAGCGGCTGAAGGAACAATTCGCAAGAATTTCGCAGGTTCAAAAGCAGAGAATGCAGTTCACGGTTCAGATTCTCCGGAAAATGCCGCAATCGAAATCGCATTCTTCTTTACCGAAAGTGAGATTGTTGCAAACAATGCATGATCATTGAAGTATGTTAATCCAAAGCGGCGCACATCATCTTGATGGAGCGTCGCTTTTCATTCTGTTGAAAGCAGATGTCCGTACAAAAACATTACTCAACACTGCAGAAAGAGCTATTGCATGACAATGGATATTGGCTTTATATGCATGACCAATATGTTTTGTCGGATGGCAGAAGCACGGGAGATTATTTTTATGCGGATTCTCATGGTTCGACGATCATCATTCCGATTCTCCCTGATGGACGACTGATCATGGTAGAGCAATTTCGATATCTCAATCAACGATTGAGCATCGAGTTTCCGGGTGGTGGAATCCCCAAAGGATATACACCTGAAGAGAATGCTCTCAAAGAATTGCGAGAAGAAACGGGTATGGATGCAGATACACTAGTTCATGTGGGTGCATTCAATCCCTGCAATGGCATCACGAATGAATGGTGCTCTGTGTATATTGCCAAAAATTTGAGACTTGTCGGACAGAATACCGACGCCACCGAAGCAATTCGAATCATTCATGTCTCCGTTGATGAATGTCAGGAAATGATACGATGCGGTGAAATCTGGGATGGAATGACAATCACATCCTGGATGCTTTTTCAATCCAAACAATCAAAGGACTTCTCACCATGAACTTCCACAAATCCCTTACGGCGATCTGTTTGGTTCTTTGTTGTGTGTGTGCAATGCCCCTTTTTGCACAGCAATCCGATACCAAAGGTCAGAAAGCACCCGAACTCAAATATGCACTCCGCGTTGATTTCAAGGAAAATGTCTATTCATCCTATGTGATGGATGAAAAAACCGTTGTCAAAAGAATGTATCGCGATAGCAATGACAAGCAATATCAACGCAAAGTCCAATATCATTTCACGCAATCACCGGAGTCACCCAAGGGAGAAGGATTGCCACTCGTTACCAATATCGACTCAATGAAATATGCATTCTTTGATGGTCCCACGCAATTGCTTTATGATTCTCAAAATCCTAAAGCAGCCACAGTGAATACCGAATTCCCGGATGCAATTTCAAATATGGCTTTGCTGAATCATCAATTCGTATTAATGTATTCACCTCAAACTGAAGTCGTCAATGTACGAGGAGTGGATCAACCCGGCGATATTGATTGGCTTAGAAATTACATCATCAAAGAAGGTCAGGATGCATTGGACACCGCACAAAGATTCACATGGCTCAATGCATTGAAAGATGAACAAGCTGCATGGATCGGTGATGTCTCCAAACAATTGATTCCCGGTAAAATGGTGATTGCACCTGACTCAGTATGGAGAAGAGCAATTCGTTTGCGCTTGGACGGCATCGATTTCATAGATACGGTTGAAGTCCGCGTATCAGCTTATTCAAAAGGCGAATATGTTCTCGAAGCAGTATCAAAAGCTCTTCAACCTGTTACAAGGATGATGCAAGATTTTTTGGAATTCCTGCTCCTGTTCCCGTACAGCAAGGCAATGGAGAAGGAACAATAACCATGGAAATGAATTCTGCGGGGTGGGTGAAAAAAGTCACATTGAAATATAATGCAAAAGTTACCGCGCAATATAAGCGGGAACAATTTACTCAGGATATTGGAACAGAAACCACTTGGACACTATTAGGACGTTACAAATGGAATTGATCACTGCTCGGTTCAGGGGATCGCTCATTCTATGTGGGCTGATTCTCTTTGCACTTGTTTCATGTAATCAAGAACAACAACAATCATCCCCCGTGGAAGCTCCAAAGTCATGGACATTCGAAGCGGTGGAAAAAGCTCCTATTGCAAAAAATCACAAGATGCAACGATTTATGTTTTCACCAAAAGTTGGTGACACATCACAGTATAAAGTCACTCAGATCAATACGGTGAAGCGAGGCAATTTGTCTCTTGAGCAAGAGATCACTCAAACAGATACAAAAGTGATCAAAAACATCAATCCTGATG